>JANPLP010000823.1:0-19825 GCA_031426595.1 Planctomycetia bacterium
CGGTGTTGAGCTTGTCGGAAGTGCGTTTTAACGGACTTTTGGGTGCTAGCGAGCAGCAATAAATCTCTATTTGGCGGCTGTACCTCCCGCAATTGTTCTAAGCTGAACACCCGATGCCCCCGCAGCCCATCTTTACTTCCCATCACTTGAGCTAAAACGCGTTTTCTGAATCGCGTGACCGTGTTTGAGCGTGCCTGAGACGATATGGAGGTCGAATTGCTCAGAAGTACGGGTTCTTGGTTTCGAATCAGCTCTCTTCATCGACATCGCTGTTTCCAAGCTGTGGGGGAGGTGGTTAGCTGGGGTGGTCGATTGTTTCGGCGGTGAACAGAAACGTATACGGAGCGTGCTCGGCCAGTGCGATGCCCTAAGCGAGCCACTAAAGCGTGGAAGATGATCCAGGCACTGTTGTTGAGTTCATCCTTCGCGCACACTGCTGGGCGTCTGGCGGCTCGATATCTGAGAACACCGTCCGCGCGGTAAAGCGGCGGGTTTGGTGTAAGTCATTTTCCCCGCAGACTGTTGCACCCGCCTACTTCTCGATGGCCCGCAGGGCGGTTGAGCCATCGTTCAAGAAGCCACTCCGTCGGAAGTATTCTCGACGTGGCAACGTTTAGTGCTTCTATCCCCGATGAGGCTCGATTTCTGACGCGCAGGGGTCTCATTGACCTCGCGGATCAACCGGGCGCGACTTTAGGCCAGAGATTATTAAAACGCAACTGCCTCAAACACTGTTTCAGAATGGGAATTGCGAATCGTAGTTTTCGCACCTCTGCCGGTATCTCTCGATCAGTACATCTGCGCGATGAATTAGGAAATCGGCGCTGGTCGCTGCCTTGGATGGCAAGGAAGGATCAAACGCAACGAACTCAAAATTGCAGTGACGGCAAACCACTAATTCGTCGAGATGCATCTTTGGCACTTTTAGTGGGCGACTGCAGACGCGGCACTCAAGTAAGAAATGTGACTCGCACGAGCCGGGAAGTTTAGTGGCCATAACGGACGCCTTAGGGAAATATCTTTGCAACTCCTAGACTGCGCTGGACTACCTATCAAGCTATAGATTAAAGCTGCAACCGGAAGTACTTTGTGTGCGTTGCGACTGGATTTAGCGGACTCTTAACACACCTACTCGCCACAAGGACTTTTCAATGACTGCCTCCACCTCCGATTCGTTTTGGACCTGCCGATTTGGCATCGCGATCAGACCCAAGCACAACTGTCTGGTTGTGCCGCTGGTTCTGGCGGGTAATGCCTGTTGCGTCGACTTACCCCGCTTGGTACGCCGTCTATGTCCCGTTTAGCACGTTCGCTTGGGCGGACGACTAAGCATCGGCGCAACAAGAATCCGCTCAATCGGGCAAGCCACTTATCCTGTTCTTCACAGGCAAGTGGTGCGTTCCGTATCGCGTCATGAAGCGCAACGTGTGGGCGGATCCCCCAGGTTGCGGCCGCAGTGAACGCGCGTTTCACCGCTGTGATGATTAAGGTGGATGACCCCGCCGCGGCTGCAGCACGACGTTGTTACCAACTCGGAGCCACACCCACCACCATCATCACAGATTCCCGTGGGACGGTCTTGGAGCAAATTGAAGGAGGCGTGACGAAGAGTGAGTTTCTAAGCACGTGTACCTGAGTCATTCGGGCTAATGATCAGCCGGAACGCGTTAACGTCCGGTTTCTGCTATTCAGTTAAACCGAAAGACTATCGTCGACGTGCTTAGAATTGCTGCGGAACGCGTTTGCGTCACAGCCGACCCTCGGGGATCTTGATGCTGATTCTGTCTACCGATCTACGCCCAGGGCATCGATCTCCACGAAGTAGCGTTGCCCTGTCCGTTGATCGCATAGCCCTACGAGTTCAAGGCATGCCTCGTCGCTTCGTACCAAATTGGACCGCGAGGTAAGTAGGCTGCAATACTCGGCCGCTGATACAAAATGGCTGTGGGGGTCTTCGATCAATAGCTTTCGCTTCTCAGTCTCGACGTTCAGGGATCTATTATCCAGCATGCTACTGTCTGAAACTCTCGTTATAATCGCCCGTGAAGAGTGTTAAGGAACGATTAAGATTAATGGACTGAGCGATTGTGAGCAAGTCGAGATTGGCGTTTTGGGGCGAGCATTAAAGCTTGCACTTCATGGTGGCTGCACGCCGGCGCCACGCGGTTACTCGGGCGCTTGGATAAGCGTGCTAGCGCAAGGAATTCGATGGCGCACTTCCCGAGGGTCGCATCATTTTAGAGGCAACGCGCCATGGCTTCCGCGAGTGCTTGTACCCGTTTGCCCGATAGCAGTCAAAGGAGGTTCTGAAAACGGCTGTCCGCATACGGTGATTACTGACGACAACCATACCGAAGCACGCAATCACTGCGGTTACTCACTTAACAGCACGCCTCGATGGTAAGCAAGCTTCACGACTCGGATAGCAGGCGTTTTTAATTGCGACCCGTTTGACGAGCTAACGAATTCCGGGTTATCGCTTGGATGAAACAGAGGCACGCCGAGCTCAACACGATTTCTTAGGATTTCCAGTTTCTGCGTAGTACCGGCCACTGCACTCGTCGGTCGCCAGTTCCCTCGAAGCTGCGGTTGAAAGTCTTCGTCGTGTCCATAGCGACGGATGGCTTCAAACACGTTTTGGGCTTGGAAACTCATCGTAGAATCTGACTCCTTATCGTTGGGTTTAGATAACTTGCGTTAGGTCCGGCGGCGATGCGTTCGGCGAGGCCGCCCTACGCGGTCGGGCGCAAATTCACTTGCTGAATGGCTTCGGTCAGAGCCACACGAACGAAGGTCTCGGAGCAAACAATCTGTCGACTCAACAATCGACTCGCAGTGCTGCATATCTGAAACCCATAGGTCATGTTGTT
Source organism: Planctomycetia bacterium (assembly GCA_031426595.1). GTDB lineage: Bacteria > Planctomycetota > Planctomycetia > Pirellulales > Pirellulaceae > Aureliella. Next base: position 2,871 of record JANPLP010000823.1, read on the forward strand.
CGATACCGTCAGTCGCTGCACGAATTTCGTAAGCGACCTGCTCCAGCTGTCGTGCGATAGCCCTTAATTGCTCCGGTTGCAGCAAGATTAACTGACGTTCACATCTAGGTACTCGTCTAGGTCGCAAGCAATTCGTTACTTTATCGATCACTGTTGCGCCTCCTGTGCTTCAAATCGAATGTTCGACGCAGAAATCCTTGGCTGCGGTGAGCGTCTTAAAATGACACTCACCGTCGAAATCGCTCTCGCTAGTGAACACGCACCAATAGCTGGGTTTCGGAAACCCTTTAACAACGAAGTATTCCGCCACCGCAACTTGCCGGTAGAGCACTTCTACTCTGTAATAACCTTTGCCTTCACAGGTCGTCACCGTGTCGCAGAATTCTCGAGTTGGCAAAGAAATGCGAGACGGTTTGCGGTAAGGTCGGCCGGGAGTCGGTTCGAAATTGTGCGGCACGGAAGAACTCCAATGCATCGTTCGTCGCAGTCAACAGCCTTAGAAGATTTAAACGAGGTACGAGTAGCGTACACTCCGGGAGCTGAGTTGCTAGCGTCCGAGCTGGGGATGTCGTGCGTTTCATCGAATCTTCAAAGATCTCGCCATGGTTCGGTACATAAGGCTAAGTTGATTACCTAACTGATCGGAAAGGTGTTTTCCTTGCTGGCTTCTCAAACGGTTCGTCGATGGCATTCCGAGTAGGAGCAGATCTCGCAGATCGAAGTTGGTAATACCAGGCCGACGATCATGTCGACGATTACCAAGTCGGTGAACGCATTGGGCTAAGGGCGATGCGCCCGCCTCCGAGGAAACTGTTGCTGGCGTTCGCACCCTACGTTACCGCGGACCTTACGAAGGCCGAGCTTGAGTTCTTTCAGTTCCTTTTCGATGCGCGCGAGGATCACCTCCCTGGCCGCGATGTTGGTTGTCTTTTCGTCTTGCTTCCGGAAAGAATCAAGCCAGCTCGGTACCTTGCTCGTCATCAATTCGATCTTTTCAATAGGCGCATCTTGGTCGGACGTCGCCCGTCGAGCAATGAGCACATCCAGGTGATCGGACCCAGTGTTTTCTGAGGGAACACCTCCACGACCATGCCGCTAATTTCGTACTCCCCGATCGCTACCGCATCCTTAGACACGCCGAGGCGGTAGTATGTGCTCTCACCTCTGGAGCCTTCAGCGTCGCCTAGGTGTCATTTTGCGGGTGAAAACCAGCCATTTTTCGTTGGTGGTTGATGATCGTGGTTGGTAGATTTATGAGTGCAGGCCGGTCACTACGCAGCGACTAGCCGAGGTATTTGGCCTCGAGCCTAACGCAATCATTCCAGTGCTCTACCGCGCAGAAATGCGTTGGATGATTCGCAATTATCAATGTTATGGCTGGATTCCCATCTCGTAGCTCACAAGCATTTAACAGACGCGTGCTCTGGACATGCCTTGGCGATCTTCACAATAGGCAGTTCACGCGGCAAAATGTCTAACCTAGTCGTTAACTAGCCAAACCGCAGCAGCATGGTGTACTCAGGATCAATCTGGTTGCCACCGCGAGTGATAACGAGGTGATCATCTACGTCGGCTTCGTGCAACGCGGCACGCAGTTTTGAGATGGCTTTGCGAACGCGTTGGTGCGATTTTCGAATTTCAGCATCCTCTGTTCCCACATCGCGTGATGACTCATAAAGGTCCACTGCTCTTTGCACTTCCGCCAGGCTGCAAGCGCGACCAACGGTCGAGGCTAACAACCAAAACAGCCGACTGACTTGAGTATCGTTCCCAAGATAGATGCGTTTGCCCATACACCAAGCGATACAAGGATCATTCTCATCGCGAAGTATGCTGGCGTCTTCGGCAGAACGTACTGCAGGGTGAGGCGGTTGAGGGTGCTTTCGATTGATGTCGGTTCGCGACGAAGTGTCACTTCGCGCAATTTTGGCTCGTATCAATTCGCGTTTCGCCCACGCAATCGCCCAATGGTAAATCTCTCCCATCGTCATCGGGCCGGGCTCCTTCTCCGTGATGCGAGCCAACTCCTCCCACGTTTCGAGATCATGTGCCAGCGGTTCGAATCCGTACTGACTCAACTCTTCGTTGAGCAAGTGAAGCTCAGCTTCTGCTTCTTGCCGGAGTTCTGAAGTCAATCTCAGTTGTTCGGCTCGTGCTTCTTCTGAGTACTCGCCCATAAGCCCCTGAAGTTGGTCCTGGAAGGCTTGTTTAAGCTCTTTTGTAAACGCCGCCAACTCGAAGGGCGTCTTAAAGTCCTTGGGCTGCAAGCTGTTCGCAATCCGCACACTTTCAGCAAAACGTCGGAGCTTCGTAAACGCATGAGCGAGCGCCTGCTTCGACATGGGATCCGACTCGATCGCGGCCATGTATGACCGGCCAGCTCCAGTCGGCGATTGTTTTTGGGTCTTCTCGCTCACTGCTTAATTGTCCCGCTACCTCGAACCAGAAACCAGGATTTTAACGCGCCGTGTGTGTATTCGAAAACTTTGTTCAGAATTCCCGCGAGAAGGTCACAGCGTTCCCCGACAGGATTCACAAAGTTCCCCTCTTAAAGGGATAGAGGGAAGATTGGCCGATGCGGAGTAAGCCACGTCCCACCAAGAATCCAGCAAACGGAGGAAAACATAGTGAGAAATCAGCCTTTGCTCACAGTCGGCGAAATTGCTCGAAGGCTGGGGCAACCCGTTCATCGCATTGAGTACATCATTCTATCCCGCAAAATCCAGCCCGGTGGCTGGGCAGGCCACGCTCGCGTCTTTGAGGATTCAGACCTTCGCCGAATCGCTGGTGAGCTGCGCCGGATCGCTGAGGATCGCGGTGATTCGCAAACTCTACCAGCGGAGCAGCCCACCGATGGCGAATAATGGCACGGACCAGCAAGCAGGCAGAGCGACGCTTTGGGCTGCTCAGCAATATACGCAGCGAGGCTGGGCCGTCATTCCCGTTCCGCACCGCAGCAAGAACCCTGGATTCAAGGGTTGGGCGCGATTGCGTCTGTCTGGCGAGAGCTTGCCGTCGCAATTTAACGGGAGTCCGAAGAACATCGGAGTGCTTTTAGGCGAACCTTCGGGATGGCTGATCGATATCGACTTGGATCATCTGCGAGCTGTGGAGCTTGCCCCGAAGTATCTGCCGCCAACATCAGCCGTCTTCGGCCGACTGTCTAACCCTCGTTCGCATTGGCTTTATCGTGTGAAGAGCCCATGCGCCACCAAGAAGTTCCGAAGTAAGTCTGCAGGAATGATTGTCGAGTTACGTTCGACTGGGGGGCAGACTGTGTTTCCGCCAAGCGTGCACGAATCAGGCGAAGATGTTACTTGGTGTAACGAAAGTATCGTACCGACTGAAGTTCACCCAGATGCCTTGCTCAAGAGCGTAAAGCAACTGGCCGAAGCAGTCTTGATTGAACTTGGTGAGAAAGCATCTCCTCGTAATGGACCAAATCGCCATACAGCGTTGCCATCGCTTCGTCCTGAATCAACACGTATTCCAGCTAGTGGCGAGAGGTCCGAACAGTGTCTCACTGCGATGCGTCAAATCAGGCACATTGACAATCAAGATGGCTCGCTTCGGTTGTTTGTTTGCGCATGTCGTTCAGTTGAATACGACTTAGATGACACGACGACATTGGCCACGATTCGCAAGTATTCCGAGGAACAGCCCTTTCCGCGATCTTGGACCGAAGCAGAGATGTTGAAACGCGTCCGTGATGCGGAGAAAATCTGTCGACGCGGGAAAGCACTGGAATTCTCCGCCGACGGATGTATTCCTCTGGGAAATCGAAATCCGCTCACGAACCAACTGATACTCTCGCCTACCCAGACAGTACCGACAGCCGGCGCTTTCGTGCATGAATTTCACATGCATCCGGAAGGTCGCACGCTCCACTCTTATGCGGGAATGCTGAGCGAATGGCGTGACAATCGGTACTGCGAGCTTGAGGATTACTCGGTCAAGCAACGATTGCAAATTTGGCTGCACGATTCTCAGCGTTATCAGTACAACCAGCGTACAAGAGCACAGGAATTGGTCGACTTCCATTCCAATCCTTCAACGGTAAACGCTGCACTTGAATCGCTCCGAGCGTTTGTGCATCTCCCGGCCACAACACTTTGCCCCTCTTGGCTCGACCATTCACTGGATTCGCCTCATCCGACGGAGATCGTCGCTTGTCGCTCATCTCTGTTGCACTTGCCGACCATGCGTCTTCTGCCATCAACGCCGCAGTTCTTTACGACCAGTGCGTTGGATTTTGATCATGATCCTAATGCACCTACTCCCATGACTTGGCATGGTTTCTTACACCGCTTATTCGATGGGGATCTCGAGTCGTTAGATCTGCTTCAAGAATGGTTTGGCTACTGCCTAACTGGCGATACTTCGCAACAAAAGATGCTCTTAATCGTTGGTCCTAGGCGAAGCGGCAAGGGGACGATAGCTCGTGTGCTCGCAAACCTGATCGGTGCCGGCAACGTCTGCGGGCCAACGACCTCAAGTCTATCCGGGCCTTTTGGCCTTCAGTCGCTAATCGGCAAGAGCCTAGCCATCGTCAGCGATGCTCGATTCAGCGGCGAAAACATCGCGACAGTCGTTGAACGCCTGCTGTGTATCAGCGGAGAAGACACTTTGACTGTGGATCGCAAGAACATCGCAAGTGTTACGCTCAAGCTTCCAACGCGATTCATGTTTCTGACAAATGAATTTCCAAAACTAAGTGATTCAAGCGGTGCTCTTGCTGGCCGCTTTGTCGTTCTCCGCTTCACCGAGAGCTTTTATGGATGCGAGGACAAGGGATTAACAGCGAAGTTGCTACTTGAACTACCTGGCATCCTAAACTGGGCAATCGAAGGTTGGCAGCGGTTGCGAGAGCGAGGGTACTTCGTTGTTCCGTCCAGCGTACAAGCCATTGTCGAAGAGATCGAAGACCTTTCCTCGCCAGTTGCAGCATTCGTACGTGATGAATGTGTCGTAGGTACCGGACATCGCGTCTGGGTAGGCGATCTCTACGAAGCGTGGAAGGAATGGTGCGATCGTGAAGGCCGTACGCTTGTCACCACGAAGCAGTCCTTCGGCCGCGATCTGGCTGCGGCAGTGTGTAGCATCACTCGGCGTCGCGGAGCCGCCGACCAGACGTTTTACGACGGGATCGACCTCAAAAGGAGTCAGCAATGAATGTAACTGCCTTAATAGACCGGCACGTTACCGTCACAAGCAACTTCGCATCTGTGACGGTAGCCAAGCCATGCGCCATAGGGACTTACGAACTTACCGTCACGTACCGTCACGGTAATCCGAACATCTACGCAGGTGCGCACACACGCACGCGCACAGGAATAGCCCCAGGTTGCAATGGCTACCGTCGTGACGGTGTGTGACGGTAAGCACCAGTTTGAAACAGTGAGTACCCCGCGAATATGTCGAATAGTGATGAAGAACAAAGTATCAACGCCAACGAGACGCCGCGCAGGATTGCGTCTAGCGAAACCCTACCCGCTGTCGTCCCGATTCCACGTATTGAAGCTTCGGACGCGACACAGGGCCAACAGTGCCCCTACAAAGCGACCGAGGTGCGGAGACGCATGGCAACAAAAGGCGCGTGGGTCCTCCCCGGCCAACTCTCAAACCAAGGCCCCTCGGATCAGGGGCAGTAGGAGAGAGAGTTTGTTACGTCGAGTTGTCCGGAGTTTCAGTAACGGATCGCGTAATCGCATTTGCAAGAAAGGAAGCAATACATGGCAACAGACCTAGGAATGAACCAACTGACGCCCGAGCAACGACTGGCAGAGATCGCTGCGTGCCTCGCGCAGGGCATCGTCGACTTGCACAAGCAAGGGCGACTTGGAACCAGCGTCAATGAGTTTTCGACTGACTCGCCAGCTTCGCTTGACTTCGGTTCGAACTCAGGGCTCTCTGTGAACTCGGGTTCTATATCGGGTTTTTCAAACAATTTCGGAGGAGCAAAGAATGTCATTGAATGTGACTAAAGAGGTCGCCTTGCTAAAGCAGATGACGGTGGGCGAGTTGCGTGAACGTTACTTGGAAGTGACGGGCGAAGCGACACAAGCCGCTAATCGCAAGTGGCTCGTTCGTCGCATCATCTGGCGCATGCAATCGATCGAAGAAGGCGGTTTGTCAGAGCGTGCAATCGCTCGTGCAAGGGAGCTCGCCAGCGGTGCCGACCTGCGTACCACGGCGCCCAAACAGCGATCACTGCCAGCGGATGCCGACCGGCGCACCCGCGTGTTAGCCTGTGGGCAACTCGGCAACGTCAACTTACCGCTGCCTGGCACTCTGATCACGCGGATGTACAAGGGTCGGCAACTTCAAGTACGTGTCGTCACCGGCGGATTCGAATACGAAGGTGAGCTATTCAAATCGCTCAGCGCCGTGGCCAAGAAGATAACCGGCTCACACTGGAGCGGCAACAAGTTCTTCAATCTCAGCGACAAGGAGGGTAACTGATGATAAAACGTATTTCAAGTGAAGCAACCAAGTCCGTGCGTTGCGCGATCTACACTCGCAAGAGCACCGAGGAGGGTCTTGATCAGGAATTCAATTCGCTGGACGCCCAGCGTGAGTCCGCAGAAGCGTTCATCGTGTCACAAAGGCACGAAGGCTGGGAAGCGGTCACTGAGTCCTACGATGACGGTGGCTTCACCGGCGGCAACATGGAGCGTCCGGCACTCAAGCGGCTGCTCGCTGACATCAAGGCGGGCAAGATCGATTGTGTAATTGTTTACAAAGTCGATAGGCTCAGTCGTTCCCTCATGGACTTTGCCAGAATCATCGAGATCTTTGACTCGCAGCATATATCGTTCGTTAGTGTAACTCAGCAGTTCAATACCGCGACGTCGATGGGCCGGCTGGTTTTGAACGTCCTACTTTCGTTCGCTCAGTTCGAACGCGAGATGATCAGCGAACGTGTGCGTGACAAAGTGGCCGCATCGCGTCGCCGTGGAAAGTGGTCTGGCGGGATGCCGCTGCTGGGCTATACCGTCGAAAACACCAAGCTTGTGGTCGATGAAATCGAGGCTGCCTTAGTTCGTCAAATATTCGAACTGTATCTGGAGCATCAATCGCTGCTGCCAACCGTTCGCGAACTCAATCGGCGCGGTTGGACTACGAAACGCTGGGTGACGAAGAAGGGTGATCGACGAGGAGGCCGCATCTTCACGCGAAACGCACTCTACAAACTGCTCACCAACGTCACCTACATCGGCAAGATCAAGTACAAGGACGAGACCCATGTCGGCGAACATGCCGCGATCGTTCACGTCGAACTCTTTGACTGTGTACAGAGCAATCTGAAACGCAACGGTCAATCCGGCGGGACGATGGTTCGCAACAAGCATAGTGCATTGCTAAAGGGTTTACTTCATTGCAAATCATGTGGCCGAGTAATGACGCATTCGTTTAGCTGCAAGGGCAATAAGCGATACCGCTACTATGTCTGCGGTACGGCAATGCAACGAGGTTGGTCGGAGTGCCCCGCTCCGTCAGTGCCTGCCGGTGAGATCGAGCGTTTCGTCGTCGAGCAAATTCGAACGATCGGCAAGGATCCGGCGCTATTGAAGCAAACAACCAATGATGTTCAGCAACGGAATCAGCTCGAGTGCAAACAGTTGAAGGACGAGCAGAAGTCGCTAGCACGCCAGATGCGAGACGATCATGCCAAACTTCAAGCGATCGTTGCCAATCCGAACATCGCCAGCAACCTGTCGGGGCTAAGCGAAATCCAGTCGCGGCTCGAAACCGCCGACCGTCGCTCCCAGCAGATCACATCGGAGCTTGCAGTGCTCGAGGCCCAAAAGATCGATGACCAGCAAATAACAAACGTCTTGGCTGGCTTCGACGACCTTTGGCAGACGCTTCCTCCGAAAGAACAAGTACGCTTGGTCCGCTTGCTAATTGAGCGAGTGAACTTCGATGGACCTGGTGGCAACGTAGCGATCACGTTTCATCCAACTGGCCTGAAAAGCTTAACCGAGAAGCAACTGGAGCACGCACAATGACCGATCGATTAACCATCAACCGCCAGTTCCATGTCGCAACCAAACGCAGTGGAACGAAGCAGATTCAAAGCGGAGCCAAGCCTGTTATCCCTGCTGGCCGAGTCCATCGGATCAGCCGACTGCTAGCCCTAGCACATCATTGCTTTAGACTGGTTCAATCCGGAGCCATCATCAACCAATCCGAACTCGCTCATTTCGGCCAGATCTCAACGACGCGAATGACGCAAATCATGTGGCTCGACAACCTCGCCCCCGACATCCAGGAAGCGATCCTCTTCCTACCCAGAACCACCCAAGGCCGCGACGCAATCAAAGAGGCCGAACTTCGCCCAATTGCCAAAACACTCGACTGGAACAAGCAGCGGCAAATGTGGCGGGAACTGAATAACGCTCTGTCTGTTAACCCGGCGGTCGTGTAGTTTGGGGGCTGATTCGGTGGGGCGGAAGCACACGGCGTTGTAACAAGCATCCACTAATCAACTAGATAGCGCGATAGTTCGCTGTAGAAAATACTGTTCAGACGGAAGCAACATCCGGAATTTTTGCAAGCGGTAAGAAAAGCGAGAGCGCGGCAAGTCGGGCCAGAAAATCAAAAACGCCCAAAACATTGGGGATTTGAACGGTTGATACATCGGTAAAGAAATCCTCTCACCCTACGAACGGCCGGGTGGCCTGTAATTCGCAGGATGAGACGAGTACACCCGGAGAGGTTCGAACTCCCAACCCTCGGTTCCGAAGACCGATGCTCTATCCAGTTGAGCTACGGATGCACGACGTATGTCTAGGTGCATTTTAGCGTATCGCGGCAGGAGGACCAGAATGGCTGATTGATTTTTTTTCCAGCGCTAGCGCGAACGAAGTGGGGACCATGGATCTGGGATGGTTTTGAGGGAATGTGGGCCGGGGCGAGGGGGCGGGGTTTGGGTTCGGGTGGGGTAGCGATAGGATGTACCTTCAACTCAACTGTGCATCCGCTTGGTGGGTTCTGGATGTCGGCGACGCGAAGGCTAGTGGGGTGCGAAAGATGGGATTGAAGGGCGAGCATAGTTGTTTTGCGTCCCTGCTAGAAAATGACGGGGTTAGGCGGCAGAGAACTTCGGGATCTTCGAGCGTTTGCAATTACTTGGTTTGATGGGAAAGGACTATTGAATGCGAAACTTGACGGCATTTGTTTGGGCGGTAAAGGGGTGGGCGATTTGTGCGGGTGGATTCTTACTGACGCCGTGCGCGAGTGGTGCGGAACCGGCGGATGGCAAAGCAGTGTCTGGGATTGAATTGCAGCACATCAGCAAGACGATTTCGCCTGGGAAGGACTTTTATGAATACGTCAACGAAGGTTGGCTGAAGTCGACAGAGATTCCTGCGGATAGGTCGAACTACGGATCGTTCTCGGTGCTTGAGGATGAGACCAAAGCGGCTATCCGGACGCTGATTGAAGCAGCGGCAGCGGACACTACAGCCGTGCCGGGGAGTGACGCTCAGAAGGTGGGGGATTTCTATCGCAGTCTAACGAACTTAGAGCTTCGCGAAAAACTGGGGACAGCGCCGGTTCAGGGAATGTTAGATGAGATCGCGGCGGTCAAGTCGCTTGAGGAACTTTCTAAGGTAGCGGGTCGATTGCAGCGTAAAGGGGTCGTGGGGGTGATGGCTGGTTACATCTCGCCCGATGCGCGAAAGAGTGATCAGTACACTGTCTATCTTTCGCAAGCCGGAATTACGCTTCCCGATCGCGATTACTACTTGTCTGAGGAAGCCCGATTTGCAGAAATTCGCAAGGGTCTGCAGACTTACATGCAGGACATGCTGACTGCGTTCAAGCACCCCGATGCGGCGGCGGCGGCAGAACAACTCGTTGCACTGGAGAAAAAGCTGGCGAAGGTCCAATGGGCGCGAGTTGAGAATCGTGACCCGGTGAAAACGTATAACAAAGTCAATCAAGAGGACCTTGCCGGTCAGTTGAGCAACTTTGCGATAAAGTCGTATCTCGAAGTGCTGGGGTTGGGCAAGCAGTATGAGTTCATTGTTCGCCAGCCGAGTTATATGGAAGGTGTGAACAAGTTGCTTGCCGACGTGCCGCTGAATACTTGGAAAGATTATTACGCGTTCCGAGTTATCGACGCATACAGCGTTGATTTGACTCAGGCGCTGGAACAGCGGCACTTTGAATTCCACGAAACTTTGTTGAGCGGAGTTGAAGAGCAAAAGCCGCTGTGGAAGAAAGGGGTTGAGGCATGCGATCAAGTGCTGGGAGAGATCGTGGGTAAGCTGTACGTGGATAAGCACTTTCCACCACGCGCGAAAGTTCGGATGAAGGAGTTGGTGGAGAACTTGAAAGGTGCGTTCGCTCAGCGCATCGATGGTCTCGAATGGATGAGCCCAGTGACGAAGAAGCAGGCACACGAAAAGCTATCGAAGTTCACTACCAAAATCGGCTACCCGGATGTTTGGAAGGATTATTCAAAATTGGTGATCAAGCCTGATGATTTGGTTGGCAATTACATACGAGCGGCGGAGGTGGAATTTCAGCGCGAAGTCGATCGACTTGGCGGGCCGATTGATCGCAACGAATGGGGCATGACCCCTCAGACGATCAACGCTTACTACAATCCCGTCATGAATGAGATTGTGTTCCCGGCAGCCATTTTGCAGCCTCCGTTCTTCAATCTCGACGCGGACGATGCGGTCAACTATGGGGGCATCGGTGGTGTCATCGGGCATGAAATCAGTCATGGATTCGACGACAAGGGGAGCGAGTACGACGGCGATGGGAACTTGCGGAAGTGGTGGAGCGTGGAGGACCGGAACGAGTTCGAGCGCCGCGCGAAGCAACTGACCGATCAGTACAACGCTTACAAGCCGTTTGCCGATATGAACGTGAACGGCGAGTTAACGCTAGGTGAAAACATTGGCGACCTTGGCGGGATGGCTGGTGCGTACGCGGCCTATCGGTTGTCACTGGGCGGGAAAGAGGCTCCGGTCATCGACGGATTGACTGGCGACCAGCGTTTCTTTTTAGGCTGGGCTCAGATTTGGCGGAGGTTGTATCGTGAGCCAGAATTGCGGAAGCGATTGATGACGGATCCCCATTCGCCCAGCCAGTATCGCGCTAACGGGATCGTTTCGAACATGGATGCCTTTTACAAGGCATTTGAGATAAAGCCTGACGAACCGATGTACATGGCTCCGGAAAAGCGCGTTCGCATTTGGTAACTTGAAAAAGAGCGATGTATTCCTATAGGAGCAAAATAGGAGTACCTTTTCACGATCACTTAGAAGAGGGAGAGCTTCGGCAGCGAGGCTCTCCCTGTTTTTTAGAATTCTGTCAAGTTGCTTCGCCTAGATCGCGTTTTGATCGTGCCCAAGAGTTTGCCGATCGGAAAGCCAATCCAGCGACGTATATCGAGTGTGAAATGAGTTAAGAGGATGAGGAGTTTTTATGAACGCCGTTGAGCTAGTGGAAGTAAAGAAGGCTTTCTCGAACGTTCAAGCGGTTCGAAATTTGTCTTTAACTGTCCCTGAGGGTTGTGTATATGGCTTTATCGGACCTAACGGGTCGGGCAAATCAACCACTCTGCGGATGATCATGCGCATCATTTATCCTGATTCGGGGACCGTCCGAGTGCTGGGTGCAGAGAAACTTGGGGCGGCAAATGATCTAGTGGGGTATCTGCCTGAGGAACGCAGCACTTACAAAAAGATGAAGGTCCGCGAAGTTCTGTGCTTTCACGCTGAGTTAAAAGGACTGCGGCGACCCTCGGCGCTGGTCGACGAGTGGCTCGAACGCTTGGGGCTGATCGATTGGCGTGACAAGAAAGTTGAGTCTTTGTCGAAAGGGATGGCGCAGAAAGTTCAGTTCATTTCGGCGGTCGTTTCAAAGCCCAAGCTCTTGCTGCTAGATGAACCGTTCAGTGGGCTCGATCCGGTCAATAACGAAGCGATTCGAAGTGCGGTCCTTGAATTGCATCGAACGGGCACGACGATCATCTTTTCGACTCATGATATGCGAACAGCGGAAGTAATGTGCGACTACATTTTCATGATCTACCGCGGCGACAAAGTGCTCGACGGGACTCTGGAGTCTATCCAAAACCAGTATGGGACTGATGTTATTCGCATCCGCTTTGACGGCCATGCAGGCGGCGCTTCAGCACTCGAAAAGGTTCGTGATGTTGCTGGTGTGAAGGATTTGGGGCACTTTAAAGAGTTACGGATCAGCGGCGGTGCTGATACTCAAGTGTTGTTGCATCGGCTGTGTGAATTGGGACGCGTGGTTCACTTTGAAGTGAGTCGGCCGAGTTTGCATGACATCTTTGTGCGCATCGCCAATCCTACTGCTGAGGAGACAGATGCAGCGCGACCCTTAGTTGAAGTCGGCGGGGAATGAGAGTGGAAAGTGTTCAAAAGCTTAAACTGTTCAAAAGCTTGAAGTGATGGCGTGCCCAGTCTTATAAAACCTTAGACATACAGAGCCTATTTAGTATGCGCAAAATCATGGTTATCGCGTGGCGAGAGTTCAACGCGACGGTTCGTACAAAGGCGTTTGTGATCGGTATTGTACTGATGCCGATTTTAATGTGCGGTAGCGTGCTGGTTTCGATCGTAACCGAAAAGCTAGAAGATCGCGGTTCAAAGACCATTGCGATTGTGGATCGCACACCTGGCGGCAAGATCGCCCCACTGTTACAGACGGCTGTCGTGAAACGGAACGCTGAAGACTCGGTTAACAAGAAAACGGGCGAGCGGTCATCACCGGAGTTTAATTTGGAAATTGTTCCGCCGAGCGACGCCACGACGGAGGCAATCGAGGAGCAACGCGTCCGATTGTCGGAGCGTGTAAAGAAGCAGGAGATTATTGGGTTTCTAGAGATTGGTTCGGAGGCCAATAATCAACGCGCTACAGTGTCAGCCATACTCGGGGCCATTGGCAAACCGAAAGCTAAACCTCGAGTGGAAACGGTCGATGAAGCCAATGATCCAGCGCTGTGTCGCTTCCAGACCAAGCCTACGAATTCGGGTGCGATTGACTTCTATCGTTGGTCGCTAATGCAGATAACTTTAATCACAAGGTTTGGCTTGACGGACGTCGACGAAAAAATGCAGAAGGCGATCTTCGATCAGAAACCGCCCGTCATGATGCTCGGCTTGACCAAACGCGATGAGGCCACTGGACGGGTCATTGACGACGAAGGGAACATGAAATCCGCAGCGCAGCTCATGGTTGGAATTGGGCTGATGATGTTGATGTTTATGATGGTGATGATCGGTTCGACGCCGCTGCTGCAAAGCGTTTTGGAAGAGAAGATGCAGAAGATTTCGGAAGTTCTTTTAGGCTCGGTGCAACCATTCCAATTGATGATGGGTAAGTTGTTAGGCATGATCGGAGTAGCATTGCTCATGTCAGCCGTCTACGTTTCCGGAATACTGTTCGCTGTTCATTATTACGGTTATGGCGAGTACCTCCCCGCCTCGCTGCTGGTTTGGTTCATGTTTTATTTGGTGCTGGCCATCGTCATGTACGGATCTCTTTTCAGTGCCATTGGAGCGGCTTGCAGTGACATGAAGGAACCCCAAGCGCTGATGCTGCCAGTCATGGTGCCGATCCTCTTTCCGCTGATGCTAGTTGGTTTGATAATTCGTAATCCCGACGGCTTGATTTCGAGAGCGGTTTCGCTGTTCCCACCGACGACCCCCATGATGATGTTGCTGCGGCAGTCTCTTGAGTCGAATGTGCAGGTATGGGAGCGGGTAGTGTCGGCTGTGGGCGTGGTCCTGTTCACGATGTTGTGTGTGTGGGTCGGGGGGCGTATTTTCAGAGTGGGAATTCTGATGCAGGGCAAAGCCCCTTCTTTTGGGCAGCTGATTCAATGGGTGACACGGGGGTAAAAGTGCGTGCAAGGTGTGTCGGTTCCTAAGTATTTTCTCCTCCATCTAGAGAATTAGCCGTGGATAAGTAGTACGGCATAAAATAATTGAGCAACAGAACTCGCGAGTGGGCAACAATTGAGGCAGACGCATCCTCGATTTTAACTGACCACCATGACAGCCTCGACCGTGTGCGATCCATTAGAAGCATTTCCCGAGCATCAAGCTTGGCTGCGGACTACTTTGTTGGCGCGGTTGGGGTGCGCGCACGAAGTTGAGGAAGTGCTTCAAGAGGTAGCCATTGCGGCTGCTAATCAGTCGGCGAAGCGTGAGCCAGTGGAGCGTGTGGCGCCGTGGCTCTATCGGGTTGCTTTGCGGCAAATGATGCTATTTCGGCGTAAAGCAGGCCGGCGCAAGCGTTTGATTGAAAATGCTGCGAGGCTGGCACCTGAGACGGATTCGCAAAGTCCCGGGCGCGAGCCGCTGGAATGGTTGATCAGTTTGGAGCGTCAGAGCGAGGTGCGAACGGCCATGCGTGGAATGTCGGAACGCGACCGGCAGTTGTTGATGTTGAAGTATGTGGATGGATTGTCCTACGGAGAGATTGCGCAGCGGACTGGTGTGACGGCGAGTTCAGTGCAGTCTCGATTGCATCGAGCGAGAGCGTTGTTGCGAGAGAAACTATCGAAGGCAGAGTAAGCGCCGAGTCACAGTGCGCCGAGTCACAGTGCGCTGACTCACAGTGCGCTGACTCACAGTGTGCTGAGTCACAGAGTTTTAAAGTACTGTTAGTCATGTGAAGAGGTTTTGATGAGTAACAATCAACCAGCTATCGATGAGAAGTCAATTGACGATCTTGTTGCCGGTCAGTTGAATCGTGAGCGATATAGAGAAGTCATCCGCGCGTTGGACGCTGATCCTGTTAAATGGCGCGCCTGTGCATTGGCGTTTCTTGAAGATCAAGCGTTGCGCGCTGAGCTGCGAGAACTTGCGAAGGGAACCATTGACTGGTGTGACCGAACGCCGTCGGCTACAGCGGGGCAACTCGACCGGTCCAAATTGGAGAGTAGCGATAATGTGAAGGCGGCTTACTCATTTGCGGCTGAAGCAAACAATTTAAAGCAGCCGGCCGGGTCGATTTCAGAGCGAGCGGCTTATGCGCCGCCACGGCTCAGCAGTCATTTATTGTCCACCGCAGCATTATTGATGGTCAGTTTTACAATCGGATGGCTGGGCTCAGAGCTGATTGCTGAGCGAGAACAACTAGCTGCACCGAAGCTGGGTTCGGTAGCAGGAGCGAATTCCACCGAAGCCCCCGCTGCTCGTAAATCGGAGGCGGCGCAGCCTTCCACAATGCAGCCGCAGTTTGTGCTGGATCAACCAGGTCAATTCATGCCGCTCGATCATGAGATCCCGCACTCGATCAGGGAGCTTGAGCGGCGAGGTAGGGTTCATTTGGAATCGCAAGAAGGGCTTGTGCCGCAGCGTATGTCGGATGGTTCGACCGTGTTCATTCCAGTGCAAGAAGTGCGTATCATCCCTGCCACTCTGTCGTTCTAATAAAGCAGTATTTTCGGAAATAGCAGTTTTATTTGGATGCTGAAGCTACAAATGGGAAGTAAGGGCAACTATCTAGGGTCGGTCGATTTCAAATGCATGGTGGGAATATTCAGGAATATTGTTTAGGAGGGTTGATGATGCGAAATATCTGTTCGCGGTTGGTGTGGGCGGCGAGTGCCGCGTGCGTCGCGTTGTTTGGGCTGGCAAACTTTGGCCACGCGTTGCAAGTTGAAAAGGGACAAGCGGAGAAGTTTCTTCCGGAGAATCTAGATCAGAATCAGAGATTCTTCGTGGTGATTAACAACGATGAGGATGAGCCTGAGAAGCGAGAGCAGGAAGCGCCCAGATACTGGTTGGGCATATCGTTGAAACCGATCGACGGCGACTTAGCAACTTATCTTGGTACCAATGACGGAGTGCTTGTCGATTCTCTTTATCCTGATAGTCCTGCGGTGAAAGCGGGACTTCAAAAAGGGGACATTTTAATTGAAGTCAACGGTCAAAAGTTAACCGAGCCGCAAACGCTACTAGCACAGATGCTGGCAATGAAGCCGACCGATGAAGGTCAGGTCCCAGTGTTGAAGCTGAAGTTACTGCGCAAGGGCGAAACGGTCTCGATCGAATTAACGCCGACGGAACGTCCTGCAGAGTTGGCGCCTCAACAACAGGAATCGCAAACGACCGAGGATAACGCGGGGGAGCGAAAGGTTTTGACGCTCGACTTACGTGGTAAGTCACCCGAAGATATTGAGAAGATGGTTGAAGGTGGTTTGCGAGTGTTTCGATTGGGTCAGCCCACGGGATGGAACGGACGTCAAGCTCAACGGGAAATGGACGTCAAGATTCAACGCGACCACAACGGCAAAAAGTTAGAAATTTCGATCACTCGGAATGGAGACGGCCCCGCGAAGATCATGGTGACGCAGGATGGAGAGACCAACGTGTACACCAGCGAAAAGATGGAGGAGATGCCGGAAGATATTCGCACGCTGGTGCAGGATATGCTGGATAAGAAAGGGCAGATCGTCGTTGAAGCCGGAGTGGGTGAAGCAGACGATCAGGGGGCAGGTTCTAAAGCGAGTGACAGCAAGCAATCGAATAATAGTTCACAGTCGCAAAGTCGCATAGCGATCGTTGGTCCTGAGGGACTCTACTTGAACATTGGTGAGTTCATAAAAGGAGAAGCGATGCACAAAGAATTGGCTGACAAATATCGTGCCATGGCCGAAGAGATTGCCAATCGTGCTGAGAAGTCTGCGTTGTGGGCTAAAAACGCGGCAGCTATGCCTCAGGATATGAAGTCTTTGCAGTCGCAAGTGGAGGCGCTCAGGAGTGAGGTTCAGGAGTTACGTCAGCAACTGAAGCAGAAGGAAAAAGAATCGGCGGACAAGTAAGCTTGTTCGATGCTAAAGCCAAGTTGAAATGACACCGCAAGGCGCTGTTCGTGGAATGCGAGTTCCAGGAGCAGTGCCTTGTTTTTTTGCATTGAAGGCGTTTGCGCGGTACCAGAGCTTCCGTTTG
>JANPLP010000824.1:0-5300 GCA_031426595.1 Planctomycetia bacterium
GATAGTTGGCCGCATCAGCGTAATAACCAACTGCTTTACGATTTGAGGCTTGCCCCGCTTTATCAGCCGCTGTCTTGTCAGCCGCCGTTTTATTGCCAGCAGGTTTATTGCCAGTTCCAGCTTTCTTGTCTTGAGCCGACACGAAGGGACCGGTTAAGAGAAGTACTAATACGAAGCATGTGCAGCGAGTGACGTAAGGCATGTTACAAGTTTTCCGTTTTCCAAGTTTCCGTTGTTCTCGGTGCTCTTCGACCGCCAGGACCATCCCAGTCCAAGTTGACAGATGCGCGCGAACTGCAATCGCAGCAAACATTTCTCTCATTGCAGCAGCCATCCGCACGACTAGCGAAACTTCATTTCGACCAGTCTCGCGCCGCATCGAAACGTTAGTGTACCGCAATGACCAAACCCAGGAAAGCTTGCGCAACAACTCCCAATGTCCAGTAACAACCGCAGAAAACGCCTAGCCACCCCACCTTAACAGCCGCGGTAACCACTCCCCGGATCAGGTGTAAATCAATGGTCGGAAACCACTACTTAGAAACAGTTGAAACCGCAGAAGCTTGCACCTCGTCGCGAGAGAATTTTTCGCTCAGCCACTGAAACACGATGAAAAAGACAGGCGTGAAGAAGACCGCCAGTATCGTTGACGTCAACATGCCACCACATACCGCCGCACCTAACGACCTGCGACTGGCCGCCGCGGCCCCCTCCGCAAACACCAACGGCAACACCCCAAGAATGAATGCAAAGGAGGTCATAAGAATCGGCCGAAATCGCATCCGTGCCGCTTCGATCGCAGATTCCCGAATACTCGACCCCTTGTGCCGCAAGTCCCTCGCGAACTCGACTATCAAAATCGCGTTCTTGCTCGCCAATGCAATAATCAACACGATGCCGATCTGAACATAGGTGTTATTCTCCATCCCCAACGCCCACACCAAAGCCACCGTGCCCAGCAATCCCAACGGCACGACTAAAATCACCGACAACGGCAATAGCCAGCTTTCGTAAAGAAAGGCTAAGACCAAATAGACCAGCAGCACCGCCAACATAAAGATCGTGAACTCACCACCCGATGTTTCACTTTCCTGCCGAGACACACCGCTCCATTCATAACCCATCGAACTCGGCAGCGATTGCTTCGCATACTCGTCCATCAACTCAAGCGCTTCACCCGAACTGCGCCCCGGCGCTGCGGAACCCGTGATCGTGGCCGATGGATAAAGATTGAACCGACGAATGATCTGGGGGCCAAATGAGTCTTCCATTTTCACCAAACTCTGCAACGAAACCATCTGCCCCTGATCGTTGCGGACTTTCAATTGACGAATGCTGTCAACGCTATTGCGAAACGGCGCATCAGCTTGCAACGTCACGCGATAGGTCCGGCCAAATTTGTTAAAGTCGTTCACATAAGCCGACCCCAATGCGGCTTGTAATGTACTGAACACATCGCCCAGTGGCACACCCATACTAAGCACCTTGGCGCGATCCACATCCGCGAATAACTGCGGCACGCCAGGGCGAAACGAAGTGTTGACTCGCGCTAACGCCGGATCTTCGTTCGCTAGGCCGACCATTTTCTGCACTGCCATCTGCAGTTGCTCTCGCCCTACTCCACCTCGGTCTTGAACCTCCATCTCAAATCCACCGCTAACTCCCAAGCCCTGAATTGCTGGTGGCGTGATAACCAAAATGAACGCTTCCTTGATCGCGCCAAAACGCTTCATTAAGTTACCCACCAAAGCCGGTTGCTGCAGGTCCGATGTTGTTCGCTCCTCCCAGTCCTTAAGCTGAATGAACATGGTGGCTGCATTAGACGATTGACTTCCTTCCAGCAACGAGAGACCACCGAGCGTAAACCACGTCTTGACTCCCTCCACATCCGCCAACACTTGATTCATCTCTTCAATTACGGCACGCGTGCGATCTTGCGAAGCTGCATCTGGCAATTGAATCGCAGTAATCAAATAGCCTTGATCTTCAGTTGGAAGAAAGCCCGTCGGCAACACCGAGTACCACCACACCGTCCCACCCACCGTCAACACAAACACGACCAACACGACATACCAAACTCGCAGCAACCCGCGCACAATCGCTACATAAACACCCTCTACCCAGCTAAATCCTGTATTGAACCATCGTGCCAAAAAGAACTTCTTCTCTTTTGGCGGCTTCAGCCAACGCGCGCACTGCGCGGGCTTAAGCGTCAAGGCATTCACCGCACTCAACAGCGCAGTGAACGCAATGGTCAAGGCAAATTGTCGATACAGTTGACCTGTCACACCGCTCAAAAAAGTTGTCGGGATGAACACAGCCATCAATACCGCCGTGATACCAATAATTGGTCCCGTCACCTCGCGCATCGCCAACTGGGTCGCTTCCATCGGCGGCTTACCGCGCTCCACATGATGCGCCGCATTCTCCACAATCACGATTGCATCATCCACGACAATCCCAATCGCCAGCACGATACCAAAAAGCGTCAGCAGATTGATCGAAAACCCTATCAAAGGCATCACTGCAAAAGCACCCACGATCGTCACCGGCACTGTCGTCGCTGGTATCAACACCGCTCGCCAGTCCTGCAAGAACACCAAAATCACTATCAGCACCAGCCCGCCTGCTTCCAGCAGAGTTTTGTATACCTCATGTATGGCTGCGGACACGAAGACCGTGGTGTCGAACGGAATGTCGTACTCCATACCCTGCGGAAACGACTGACTCAATTCGTCCATCGCCGCCCGCACGCGTTCGGCAACGGCCAATGCATTCGCCCCCGGCAGTTGATAGATCAGCACACTCGCCGAATCCATCCCACCACGCTGCGCAAAACTATCATACGACTGCGCACCTAGCTCCACGCGCGCCACGTCGCGCAAGTAAGTCAGCCGCCCGTCTTCGCCATACTTGACGATAATATTTTCAAACTCTTCCGGTGCCGACAAACGCCCCAGCGCCGTCACCGTCAACTGAAAATCCCCCATACCTGCCATCGGCGGTTGGCCTATCTGACCGGCAGCCACCTGAACATTCTGCTGCCTCAACTGCACCAACAAATCTTGAAATGTCAGCCCCCTCGCATCCAAACGCGTTGGATCCACCCAGATCCGCATGCTGTAAGCACCGCTACCGCTGACCGTAACTTCACCCACCCCATCGACACGGCTGATTTCATCTCGCAACCGCAAGTTCGCATAGTTCGACAAATACAAACTATCGAAGGTCTTATCGGGTGAGACCAACGAAGCGACCAACAAGATGCTCGTCGATTGCTTCTTGACCGATATCCCCAACTGCCGTACCTCAGCAGGTAGCAAGGGTTCTGCCAGCGAAACGCGATTCTGAACCAACACCTGAGCCGTATCCAAGTCCGTGCCGACTTCAAACGTAACCGTTAACGAATAAGCTCCATTCGATGACGAGGTCGACGACATATAGAGCATTCGCTCCACACCGTTGATCTGCTGTTCCAGCGGAGCTGCCACGGTGTCGGTCACCACTTGTGCATTCGCACCGGGATACGTCGCCGTGACTTGAATCGTCGGCGGTGTAATGTTCGGATAACGCTCGACCGGCAACACTTGAAGCGCCACGATCCCCAGTATCATCGTGATGATGGCGATCACGTTGGCCGCAATCGGTCGGCGAATAAAGAAGTCTGAGATCAAGGGGCAACCCCTTCAGGCATCGCCGCTTCGGATGTGTCCTGCTTGGGCGGTACCGCTGTGACTGGCGATCCAGGTCGAGCCTTTTGAAGCCCCTCAACAATGACCTTGTCGTCCAACTTCAATCCCTTAGAAACCACCGTCATTGCATCGCGCTCAGACCCGACCTCGACCGCGCGCCGACGAGCTACACCTTCGCTATCAACCACCAACAGAAAGCGCCCCTGCTGATCCATCCCGAGCGCACGCGAGGGAACCATCAAAGCCGGATACGCCGCCGTGAAAGGAATCTTCACACGCGCGAACAATCCCGGCGACAGCGAGTTATCGCCGTTAGGAAACGTCCCACGAATGCGAGTGTTCCCAGTATCGGGGTCAGTCGTATTGTCTACAAAATCGATATATCCCTGATGAACGAACTCAGTCTCATTGGCCAGCGCCATCGTTATGTTGATCTGAGTGTTACGGGCGCTTTGGACTGCACCCTCACGAATGCGTCGACGGTAGTCCAGCAAAGATTCCTCATCAACGTCAAAGTAAACATAGATTGGGTCAGTCGAAACAATCGTGGTGAGCACCGTTGAATCAGCGACTACTAAATTGCCGCGAGTCACCAACGCTTGACCCACTAAACCATCGAAAGGCGCAAGAACTTTTGTAAACCGAAGGTCCAACTCAGCTCGCTCTTTGGCTGCAACTAAGTTCTCGACTTGCGCCTTCGATTCTTCCAACGCCGCAATTGTCTCATCCACTTCCGCTTGACTAATCGAATTGGAAGCCCGCAATTGATTAAGCCTCGCGAGCTCTTTCTCACTGCGAGTAAGCGTCGCTTGAGCCGCCGCGATGCTGGCCGTCGCTTGCCGTGCAGCCAATTCGTAAGGCTCGGGATCAATCAAGAATAGCAAATCGCCTTCTTCAACTTTGCTCCCTTCGCCAAGCTTCTTGCGAGAATCAGTCGACGTGCCCGTCGCCACCTGATCTTCAGCGGTCGAACGTGGCGTTTCAAGAATGTAACCACTCACCCGAGAGCGAATTTCGACAATATCGACCGCCGCCGTTCGACCCGTGTACTCACGATAGTCGACAATTTTCCGCTCAACGGGTTGCACAAACCCAACCTCAGGTATCGGCATCGGCGGGGGCTTTGCGGCTGCACCAGCCTCACCAACCTCTTGATGACAACCGCTCAGCAATGAAAATCCTATCCCAATCCCAAGCAGCCATACCGGCATCGCTGCCAAGCGGTCTCCAACCAACCGCATTGATCGTTTCCCAACCACACGGACTCCGTCGATCCTAGAGCGACGCGGGAAGCTTGCGAGTCCATGAGAACGAGGAATGCAACACATTTGGGAGTTCTGCAAATAGGCAAAGGAACTTGCAGCTTGGTATTCCACCATGCGAACTGCACTAAAACCTATCAACAGCAACTTGCGCGCCCAGGCAACCTGACCTAGTAGGCCGGAACAAGCCCGCGCCGTTCCGGCATCTTCACCAACTCTTCACACAACTAACTCTTCACCAACTCTCCTCTATCACTCCACCACCATCGTCCCGTTCATCACCATCCAATGCCCAGGGAACGTACACAAGTAAGGGTAGCGCCCAAGCTCCTGCGGCACACGAAAC
>JANPLP010000825.1:0-3222 GCA_031426595.1 Planctomycetia bacterium
TCATCCGAGCTGTAAAACGCACCCTTCTCGCCAATGATCAACACACCGCTATTCGACACATTCTTCACACCCACCTTTTCGAAAACTTCCGCTGGTGGCTTATTGCCCAATCGATCGTACCAGTAGAACGGAATCGCAGGACGTTCTGAAGTCTCAGGGAATTCGAATTTGATAACCGAACTCGCTGGGTAACTATCGAAATCATGACCGCTGGTCTTAGCAACCACCGAGATCGGATCACGCAAA
Source organism: Planctomycetia bacterium (assembly GCA_031426595.1). Lineage (GTDB taxonomy): Bacteria > Planctomycetota > Planctomycetia > Pirellulales > Pirellulaceae > Aureliella. Next base: position 247 of record JANPLP010000825.1, read on the forward strand.
CCGCACGATGCGAACGGCACAGTCAGTTGATGGCAAGCCATATCGCCGAGGGCGCCGGTGCCAAAGTCCCACCAGCCGCGGAATTGGAAGTCGTGGTACAAACCCGGCCAGAACTCACGATCCGGAGCCACCCCAATCCAGCTCTTCCAATCAATCTGCTCAAGCTTGGTTGCAATCTCTTTCTTCTTCGCTTCAATGATCGCAGCCGCCTCAGCTGGATCTTCCTTTCGCGCTTGCTCAGCGAACTTTTCCATGGTCATGCGGCGTCCAGGACCTTGATTCCAGACAGGACGGTTGGACCAAGCATAAACTTCTTTCAGCGTACCAAGCACACCGGAACGCAACTGAGCGATCGCTTCACGCGAGCTATCAAGGGCGGTTCCTTGGTTGCCCATCTGTGTGCAGACGCCAGATTCTTTAGCCACTTCAGCCAACAGACGAGCTTCGTAAATGGTTCGCGTCAGCGGCTTTTGTGTGTAGCAACTTGCACCTAATCGCATCGCGGCCAAAGTGATCGGCCCGTGCATATGGTCAGGAGTGCTAATCGTAACTAGGTCCAACTCCTTGCCATACTTCGCAAACAACTCGCGGAAGTCGGTGAACTTTTCCGCTTCCTTAAAGCCATCGGCATTCCCTTTACCATTCAAAGTCTTTCGATCCACATCACAGATCGCCACGACGTTCCCAAACATCGCAGCATGTTGCGAATCCCCCCCTCCTTTTCCGCCCACACCGATACAAGCCACGTTCAGCTTCTCATTGGCGGATCGACTGAGCGCTTGACGAGTACCAGCGGTTGCAAAATAGCCTGCACCGATAAGGGAAGTCTGCACAAATTTACGACGCGATGGTTTCAACATGAAATGCATCCTGATTGTTTGGAGGCGGGATAGGGTGGAAGTCCGGGTGAGAATCAACGTACGAAGAGCCCAGCACTGCAGTCACAACCTCTGAAAGTCGCCACTGCAAGGCCCCAAGTATACAACCAACCCACCCACCAATCAACGATCGACCTCCCACACCGCCACCTTACGGGAACTTTAGGAATCCATAAACCGAACCGAACCCTTAGGCTGCCAAGTGAACAGATTTTTGAATTGTGGAGCACGCCGAGCAAGCGGCGATGGAGACCCGCGACTGGTAATTTTTAATTGCGAGATGTTTTGGCAATCAGCGGCTCAATCGCTTTGCTGCAGCTGGCACCGATTGCGCCCCGTCAACCCACTGACCATCGCCACCCAGCGAGCGTCAAGCTATTTGTGGGTGGCACCAACTGCAGTACCGGTGGCACCAATTGGGCCTAGAACCACTAACGTCAAGCCTCTAACAAGCGACATCCAGCGAAAGCCCATTTGGTGCCACCCACAGACAGACCTACACCGGCTCAGCCAAGCACCACGTCCGTCCAGCCCAGCGGGCGACATATCCCTGCCAGTGTGCGTAAGCCACCGGAAATCAATCCGCAGTAGCCCGAAACTCAGCGAGACCCAAAGCCCGGCGGGCGACACAAGAAAGCTCAAGACTCCGCTGAACAGCGTGTCGCCCGCTGGGCTTAGGAGGTTCGCGGCTTGGATTCCGGTGGTTTACACCACCGGCAGAGATATGCCGCCCGCCGGGCTTAAGAAAGCTGGGCTTCAACCCTGTTGGTGCCACCCATTAACTGGAACTCAAGCTCAAAAGGCAGTTGGTGCAACCCACCAAGCAGTTTGTGCCACCCAAAAACTGAAACTCATCGTCAGCCCGTTTGGTGCCACCCACAGAGAGACCGACACCGCCTCAGCCAAGCACCACGTCCGTCCAGCCAGGAGTGGCACCGACTGCAGTACCAACTGCGGTGCTGGTCGCAGAATGTGGGTGGCACCAACTGCGGCACCAACTGCGAACAGAGCCTTTACTCTGGGGTGTCAAAAATTGCCCAGCTCCGTTTAATGCGCTCTTGCTGGGCTGCTTCAGGCGAAATTCGAGCCGCAAATGGCGTTAACGCGTTGAAAAGACTGCCTTTGCCAGTTACGCTAGCGGCGTTTCCCAATGAAACGTCACCTCCTCACGCGTTCCTCAGCAATATCTAATAGAGAAAAGTTACGAACATGAGCCAAGAAACTACTGCGGATAAGGTCCCTTCCGGTCCAGTGGCCGCGAATGCGATGTGGCTACTTTGGGCTGGATTTACAGCGATTCTGGCGGCTGGCGTCGGCTTTGCGATCCGCGGGGGAATCCTTGATAACTGGGGACGGGAATTCGGTTTTACCGGCTCGGAATTGGGTGTGATTGGCGGCGCCGGATTTACTGGATTCTGCTTCGGCATCATTGTCGGCGGGATCGTGGTGGACAAAATCGGCTATGGCAAACTGGTGATAGCTGCATTCTTGTTTCACGTTTTATCCGCATTTGTGACCTTCTCAGCTGTGGGGGGGACAGAACGCGATACGGCTTACATGCTGTTGTTTTGGGGAACCTTTATTTTCGCAGTTGCTAACGGAACGCTGGAAGCAGTAGCGAACCCACTGGTCGCGACGCTGTTCCCTCACAACCGTACTCACTATCTAAACATTTTGCATGCTAGTTGGCCCGCGGGTCTCATTATTGGCGGTGCTCTGGGTTGGGTGTTAGATGATGGTTTGCAACTCGATTGGAAGATTCAGTTAGCGCTTTTCTTGCTCCCTACTCTCGCCTATGGTTTTATGTTCTTCGGGCAAAGCTTTCCAAAAAGTGAGGCATCAGCTCAGGGTTTATCGTTGGGGCAGATGTTTAAGGATGTTGGCTTGTTAGGCGGCGCAGTAGCGTGTTTCTTGCTCGCGATATTCTTTGGCGACTTGTTCAAACAATTGCTCGGTGCGGAGAACGCAACTATTGCGTCGTATATTGGCTGGGGGCTTGGCGCACTGTTATTGCTGGGTGTGGGTGTGCTCACGGATTTCTCAATTGGTTCAGTGCTTCTATTTGTGCTGTTCATCACCCATGCTCTAGTTGGTGCTG
>JANPLP010000826.1:0-4780 GCA_031426595.1 Planctomycetia bacterium
CCTTGAACCCAAAGCCCGGAGGGCGACACCAATGTCGAGCTTGATCGCTTGAGAACAAGCCCCTGATGTGTCGCCCTCTGGGCTAAAATGCAATGGGACAGCGAACCGGTGGCTCACGCCACCGGCATCGATTTGCCGCCCTCCGGGCTTTAGCAGTTAGGCAGCTTTTTCGCGCAAGACTAAAACGCCACAACCCCAGCTTTTTAACCGCCCAGGATAAACCCCCTGACACACATATACAATCACAACGACTATCAGGTCTTCGGCAATTGATCTTGGGTTAGACGCCGTCGTTTGCTATTACGAATTGCATGAGCGATCAACTTGGGACAGCGCGTTTGCTGGATTTGGCCGAGCAGAAACTTCATCTGCTAACGCAGTTACGTGAACTCTCGCTCGCCCAGAGTCAGCTAGCCGAAGGACGTAGTTCCGAAGAACTGTTGTCGCTACTATCACGCAAAAGCCAAGCCATCGAAGCTTTGCAGAAAATCCAGGAAGCGTTGAAGCCCTTTCAGTCACAAGATCCTGACAGCCGTCTTTGGGAATCGGAAAGTGAACGCGATCGATGTCGGACCCTATTCGCCCAGTCCGAAAAATGGCTCGCCGAGATCTTAGTGATCGACAATCAAACGCTTCATGAAATGACCCTGCAACGCGATTTAATAGGGCAACAGTTAAGCCAATTTACGAGCGCGGAAGCAATCCACGACGCTTACAACGGATTCCGTGATGACAACGATGTTCAAAATGAGCCAAGCTTTTCGTTGGATGGTTAGTTCTTTCGAGGAGACATTGGAGAAATGTGGCCAGCTCTTTTTCAGAAATCTGCCCTTTCAGCCGTTGAACAAACGCTCCAATTTACCGAACGGCGGCACGCCATCCTGGCAGGTAACATCGCGAACGCGGATACGCCCGGTTATCAAACGCGAGACCTTTCCGTCGACGATTTTCAATCAGCGTTGAAGGACGTCATCCAGGCTAAGCGACATCGCGAAACGCAATCACCCGGCGACGAGCCAGCGCGATTCGAAGGACTCTCGGAATCGCAAGCGATGCACCATGTTCGAGAAAGTATGAAGCAGATTCTGTTTCACGATGGAAGCGATGTCGGGCTGGAAACCCAGGTTACCGAAATTGCCAAGAACCAGTCGATGCATGCAACGGCAGTCGCTATCATTCGGAACCAATACCAACAACTTCGAATGGCGATCTCGGAATCCGTCAACGTTTAATCGATCGTATGAATAACAAATGGTCCACCGTTTTTATCAAGGACGAATAAAATGATTTCAGCCTTAGACGTCAGCACCAGTGCGTTGGTCGCACAGAAAGTTCGGTTGAACACCATTTCTGGAAATATTGCCAACATGTCGACGATGGTCGATGAAAATGGTGAGAACAAACCGTACCAGCCCCGCTTCGTTGTTTTTCAAACGGATGAAGAGAATGCGGCTCAGGGCATGGCGGCGGTTAAAGTTGCGTCGGTGGAAACCGATGAAGGCGAACCGCTCTACCGCCATCAACCCGATCATCCGCTCGCTGCAAAAGAAGGAAAATGGAAGGGTTACGTTGCGTACCCCAAGATCAATATGAATGAGCAGTTCGTCGATGCTTTAGAAGCTTCCAGAGCCTACGAAGCAAATATCGGTGTAATGGAAGTTACCAAAAATATTTCGCGACAGAATTTGAGCATCCTGGCTTAGCCACAGAAAACGCCTCTCTCGCATGCAGACATCCAAAGTTGAACGACTTCGGCTACTTGCGGAGTCCAAAGTCTAACGACTTTGGCTACATGCGGAGTCCAAAGTCTAACGACTTTGGCTACGAGTTGCATCGCAGAACTTAGTGACAGAAAAGTAGTAGTACCAGTAGCATGCATATCCGGCCCGATTCACTTTTTGCACGTCATGCTCAGCAGTTGGCTGAGCGTGGAGCGGCGCGCAGTGAATCCGCCAACAGCACCAGTTCCGCTAGTGATTTCCTCAAACTCATTGGTTCAGGAGTGGGTGGAGTCAATGAAATGCAGAATTCTGCAAACCTGCAAGTCGAGCAGATGTTGGCAGGCGAAGACGTGCATTCTGCCGAGGTCATGACTGGCCTACAAAAAGCCGACATGGCTTTTCGTTTGCTTGTGCAAGTTCGCAACAAGCTGATGCAGGCATTTGAAGAAATCAACAACATTCGAATCTGAAGAGTATTTTTCTCATGAATTTCATGAACCAACTTTTCGAGCAACTGAAGAGCCTCTTTTTAGGCTTGACACCTGGTGCTCGAGTTTTGTCCGGTGTCATGATCGTTGCCATACTGGTTGGAGCCGGGCTACTGGTCCGCGATGTTCAGCAGTCCGACTTGGAGTTTCTCTATGGGGGCCATGTTTTTAAAGATAGCGAACTCAATTTAGCTGAAACGGCACTCGGCAACGCTGGTCTTACGAACTACCGACGCGAAGGGATGAGGTTGCGAGTCCCCAAGAACGAACGCAATCTCTATATCAAGGCCTTGGCAGAAGGCAAAGCCACGCCGTCGCAGCTTGGTAGTGCAACCGATCGAGCTCTCGCGGGTTCGAACATGCTCGAGTCGATGTTTATCTCAAAAACACGCACCCTGGAAGCTCGCCAGCAAGATATTGCAAGCGTTCTCGAAAGGCTGCCGTTTGTTGATAAAGTTTATGTAACTTATGATGAAAGACGCGAAGGATTTTCTTCTCAAGCGCAAAGCACGGCTGCCGTCTTTGTCTTCCCACGCGGCAACCGACCGCTCGAGGAGCAACAAAAGCGGAGCATCATGCAGCAAGTCAAGTCGGCGTTTGCTGGGCTCCGATACGAAGATATTTCCGTCATGGATGGAAGCACGGGTATGAGCATGAACGGCCAAACCGATCCGATGAACAGCGAGCAGCAGCGGTACTATCAACAAAAGATGCAAGCTGAACAACGACTCAAAGAAAAGGCTAGAAACCTTTTGGTCGACTACGGAGACGTGCGAATCGAGGCCAACGTTGAACTCGATACAACGCTCCGCGAAGAGACCGAATCGGTGAAGTATGCGGACAAGCCGATCACTGTTCAAACAACGACGAGCAAAAAGGATAGTGAATCGACACGTCCTGTGACAGGCGGTCGTGTCGGTACCGATCCGAATGCACTGGCGACGACAAACCGCTCGGCGTCATTGCCAACCAGCAACGAACAGAACAGTAAGAGCAAGGAACAACAAGAGAGCGAGCGAAAGATCGTTGGCCAAGAGACGACCCTTTCCGAGAAAGTCGGACTCGTCATCAAGAACGCGTCGCTCTCTGTTTCGCTTCCGATGTCCTACTACAGCAGCGCTCACCGCCGCGAATGGTTGGAGTTGAACCCAGGTACTACGGTACCCAAAATGGAGGCCGCGGATCTTAAGTCGCGAAAGGAGGGAACGCAGAAAAAGATTCAGGCTCTGCTGGCAAATCTCTTGCCGTTCTCACCAGGCGCGGACATCCGTCCACAAATCGTTGTCGATGACTACCTGGACGTTCCCGTAGAAGAGATTCCGGGACCAAGTATCGCATCGACAGCCATGGTTTGGTTAGGCTCGAACTGGCAGTCGCTTGCCATGCTTGTTTTGGCAGGCATCGTCTTAATGTCGGTGAGATCTTTCGTAGCAAAAGGTTCCCAAGGAAATGGCGACAGCGCATTCGATCGCGGTTTTGATATCCCGCTGGACAATGCTGCCGACCTCGAACTCGCAGGGTTAAGTCCCGGCGAACTCGAAGCGTCAGGAGCGGGTTCAGAATCCGGAGGACTCGGCGAATCGTCTGGAAACGATGCCAAAGACGCACGCTCTCGATTCAAGCCAACGGGCGGGGACATGAGAACGGAACTCGCATCGCTGATACAGGAAAACCCTGATGTCGCCGCCTCGCTTCTTCGTGATTGGATTGGTGAAGCCGCCTAGTTTCTTGTCGAGTTCGACTTTAATCGATTTACCAGCGAAGCCGAGTCGCAGAGTGACTCGACCACGTTGAAATAACGTTCGAGAAGCTCCGTAGGTGTGCGTTTTTTCTATCGCGGAGTGGCGATCCGTGAATTTTGCTTTAAGATTTGTTAGTTCTGGCGGCTAGATATAGCCAAAATTCCTGATTGATTACCTCTCAACAGTGAGTTACTGATGCATATTTCGATGAACGGTCTGCGATGGTTGCTGGGAGTTTCAATGGCATTTTCAAGCAATGTGGTAGATGCTCAGAAAGATGAGTTCAATCGCGATGAGTCCGCAGTAATGCCCTACGTACTACCTGACCCTTTGATCGCGAGCGACGGATCGCGTGTTGAATTGCCGGAGGTGTGGCGACAAAAGCGTCGTCCCGAACTGCTCAAAATCTTTTCCGAGCATGTTTATGGTCATACTCCTTTGACTCCAAAAGATTTTAAGATTGATTACTCGGTGAAGGCGATCGAGCGTGACGCGTTGGGGGGACGAGCGATTCGAAAAGAGGTCAAGATGACTTTTATACGTGGCGAGCGAAATCTCGTCGCGACGATCCTTTTGTATCTCCCGAAACTCAATCGACCTGTTCCGGCATTTCTGGGCTATAACTTCAACGGTAATCATGCGGTCCATCAAGATCCTGGAATTACATTGAATACGAATTGGATGCGTGACAATCCGAAAGTTGCAGTGGTGGACCATCGAGCGACGGAGGCTTCTCGGGGTACAGAAGCGAGTCGTTGGCAAGTGGAAATGATTTTAGATCAAGGTTTCGCACTCGCTACGATCTACTATGGCGATATCGATCCCGATT
>JANPLP010000827.1:0-1780 GCA_031426595.1 Planctomycetia bacterium
AGCCGTCGGCGGATGAGCTAGCGGTGCTCGCTCAGTTGGATTCGTTGAGCGCCGCGCGAGTCTTGTTGAACTTAGATGAAACTGTAACTCGAGAGTAAGTCGTCGATCAGCCATGAACACAAAGAGTAACTTGCAAAGCGAAACTCGCCGTCACTTCTTCAGCCGCTGTGGAGTGGGGTTGGGCAGCATTGCGTTGGCTAACTTGATGTCAGACGCCGGTGCGATGGTGGTGAACTCGGCTGGAAATCCGCTTGCTCCTAAGCCACCTCATTTTCCGGCGCGCGCGAAACGTGTGATCTACTTGTTCATGGCAGGCGGTCCTTCGCAGTTAGATATGTTCGATCACAAGCCGATGCTCAATAAGCTGAACGGCGAACCGATGCCGCAGAGCTATCTCGAAGGGAAGCGTTTCGCGTTCATGGGGAGCAGTCATCGCACGAATCTGCTCGGCTCCAGACGTTCCTTCAAGCAGTATGGCAGCAATGGTGCCTGGGTTAGCGACCTGCTTCCTTACACAGCGAAAGTCGTCGATGACCTGACCTTTATCCGCACTTGCAAAACGGATTTGTTCAACCATGCACCTGCCAAGTTATTCATGAACACGGGGAGCGGTCAGTTTGGTCGTCCCAGTCTCGGTTCTTGGTTAACGTACGGTTTAGGGAGCGAGTGCGAGGACTTGCCGGGATTTGTTGTATTGCAGAGCGGTCCGCGCGGCCCGCGGGGTGGATCGGTGCTGTGGGGAAGCGGCATGTTGCCTACGACTTATCAAGGCGTGCCGCTGCGCAACCAAGGTGAACCGATTCTAAATCTTACTACCCCTTCATCGGTCACCGATGAAAAACAGGTGGAAGTGCTGCGCGCGATCAAGGAGTTGAATCAAAAGCGACTTGCGTTGACGGGCGACGATGAAATCTCAACTCGCATCAATGCTTACGAGATGGCTTATCGGATGCAAAGCAGTGCACCGGAGTTGATGGACACTGCGGGCGAGAGCGCCGATACGCTTGCCATGTATGGCATAAAAGACCCAAAGGAATCGAGTTACGCGCGGAATTGTTTATTGGCGAGACGATTGGTGGAGCGCGGTGTTCGATTCATTCAGTTGTATCACACGAACTGGGATCACCACGGCGGGCCGACGGAGAATTTGGAGGAGCACTTGCCGTCGATTAGTCGCGAGATTGACCAACCTTCGGCTGCATTGATACTCGATTTGAAACGACGTGGTCTGTTGGAGGACACGATCGTGATGTGGGGCGGAGAGTTTGGTCGGACGCCGATGGGTGAAGTGCGTGAATCGACGGGTCGAAATCATCATATCGACGCGTTTACCATGTGGTTTGCAGGAGGCGGATTCAAGCCGGGGCTGTTGCACGGTGAAACCGATGAATTTGGATTCGGGCCCGTCGGCGAATCAGTGCATGTTCGTGATATCCATGCGACGTTGTTGCATCAATTGGGCTTGAATCACGAGCGGCTGACCGTTCGCGCCCAGGGGCTCGATTTCCGCTTGACAGGCGTTCTGCCTGCGCGAGTTGTCAGGGAAGTATTGGTTTAGCGCTGTAGTGAAGCGACCGGATGTTGAAGCTTGTAGTGAGCCGCATTGCGTTTGCATCCGGTTCGCGACGCTACCGGGAGCCAGTGATTTCGGGCTGAAAGACTAAACCAACACCAGCGATCTGTTCAGTTCTGTAAGCGGGAGCCTCTCTTTTGAACATTCTTGCTCTGTGAAGGTTCAGACGCAGTAAACGTTCAGACGCAGTGTGCATTCAGCCACCGT
>JANPLP010000828.1:0-2574 GCA_031426595.1 Planctomycetia bacterium
CGGTTTCCGAAGCGCATGATCCGCCCGCTCGAGGCGAGGAACATGACCGAGTACCACGTCATACTGAATCGTTAGTTAAAGATTTCAAGCCGCTCGAGCTGGGCGTCATCGATCTCGAAAAAGGCCGCGGTGAGCTTACGTTACATGCCACCAAGCTTGGCGGAAAACTCGGTCCCGAAGTACGCTTGTTGATGCTTCGACGTGTCCCATAGCTGTTTAAGTTCTCGATTTGCGAACTGATTCAACAAGATTGATGCTCATGAAAATCGCCTCCAGTTACGTGTTTTTAAACTGCTTGTGTATTGTGTGCCTCGCGTTCCTTTCTACTGTGGATCTGGGCGCGCAAGAACAAGCACCTGCAACCAAGACGACCACCGCCGATCGCGACACGATCGCGCAGTTTGAAACTTACGCCGAAGCCGCTCGTGTTCAGTGGCAAGTCCCCGGTTTGGCAATCGCGGTTGTCAAAGATGATCAAGTGATCTTGAACAAGGGATACGGCAACCGCCGTGTCGGTGCGCCTGAAACCGTCGACCAGAACACGTTGTTTGCCATCGCTTCGAATTCGAAGGCCTTCACTTCCGCCGCTTTGGCGATACTTGTCGACGAAGGCAAATTGAAGTGGGATGATCATGTCACCAAGCACTTGCCCTGGTTCCGCTTGAAGGACGATTGGGCGACTCGCGAGATTCGGGTGAATGATTTGTTATGTCATCGCAGCGGATTGGGGACCTTCAGTGGCGATTTGCTGTGGTGGGGCACCGATTACTCGCCGAAGCAAGTCCTGCAACGCGCGGCGGAGTTGGAGCCCGAGAGCTCGTTTCGGTCAGCTTACGGATACTCGAATTTGATGTTCCTGGCAGCGGGCGAAGTGATTGCAGCCGTTAGCGGTCAGAGCTGGCCGGAGTTTGTGCGAGACCGGATCCTGCGACCACTCGAAATGAATCGTACGACCACTTCGGTCCGCGACCTCATCACGCTTGAGAATTTCGCTTCGCCCCATAAAACGCATCTCGATCGATCGCAACCCATCCCTTGGATGAACTGGGACGCGATGGCGGCGGCCGGTGGGATCATATCGAGCGCGGAGGACATGTCGCGATGGTTGCGGCTGCAATTGCGAGCGGGTGCACTTGACGATCAGCGACGTATTTTCAGCGCGGCGGCTTCGCATGAAATGTGGCAAGCTCACACGCCCATTAAATTGAGCCCCACACCATCGCAGCGATTCCCGTCGACGCATTTTCGATCGTATGGTTTGGGATGGGCCTTATCGGACTATCAAGGTTTGAAAGTTGTGGGTCACGGCGGCGGTTACGATGGCATGTACTCGCAGGTCTTGATGATTCCCGAAAAGAAAATCGGTGTCGCGGTGCTCACGAATAGCATGACATCTATCTCCAGTTTGCTCGCTTACCGGGCTCTCGATGTCTTGATCGATGGCGACAAAAAGGATTGGAGCCAGGAGAACCTTGACCAGTTTCGTAAATCGCGAGAAGCCTTCGCCGCTCGGATCACCAAAGCCATTACTCCAGCAGCGGCAGGTACCAAGCCGAGTCATCCGTTGGCTGAGTATGCAGCCAAGTTCCGTTGCCCCATGTACGGCGACGCAACTGTGGCGCTTGAGGGCGAGCAGTTGGTGCTCCGGTTGCTGCCCTATCCCGCGCTTATCGCCGACTTAAAGCACCTGCACTATGACACGTTTGAAATTCGCTGGCGCAGCGAGTTCGCATGGTTCGAAGGAGGAACAGCTCATTTCATCCCCGACGCGCGCGGTAAATTTCAGAAGCTTGAACTCGATGTTCCCAACGACGACCTCTGGTTCCATGAACTCAAGCTATCTCGCACGGCTGAGTAGTTTCAGTGTGAGCATCTATAACCGGCTCGTAACATTGCGTGATGCGGCTGAGGCTGCATTCCGCCGTTCAGGAGTCTAACGTTTAGATGCGACTTTCTTTGTGAGGCACTCCTATCAATCGAAAAACTAACTTCTTCCAGGCTGGTAGATAGTCGGGATGAAGGTGACGAGGAACTGTACTCCAGTCAAAGAGATGGCTTTTATCTTGTAGTTTGCTGCGAAGAATATACGAAACGGTGCGATCGCTGTTTTCTGTAATCCAAACTTCCGCGAGGGGCGATAATTCTGTGTACACCACTTGCCGATACCGTTCCATTCGCTGTCGACCGTCTTCATCTTGGTAACTGCGTACGTCAGCTGTTTCAACATTCGGTTTGCCAAATATTAATTCTGCATCTTGAACGGAACTGATGCCCTTCATCAACTTTGCAATTCGCGCTTCTTCATCGAAGGTTATGACCGCGTACGAATTTGGATGCACGGTTTTTGGAGCTGCACCGCCACACATGAAGCAATGGTGGATCAGATACACACATCCATTCGCCTGCACACTGAATTGGTTGGTGCGGGGATCGAAAGTAATTGATTGCGAGTATCGTACGCTCGGAGACTCATCACCATTCTTGTAGAACGCATCCAAATATCCGGACGCCGCATTCTCAAGGAATCCGCAGCTACAGGGTTCCGATGTTCTCGAAATGCACGTTGGTTTTTCC
>JANPLP010000829.1:0-3307 GCA_031426595.1 Planctomycetia bacterium
AGCCAGCAAATTCGACATCTGGTCCGCCGCATTCGCAGCCAACTCGAAAGGCAATCCGGCGAGCGCGCCCGCAGAACCCGCCGCCTCCCAACGCTGCTCAAACTGATGCACCCACGCAACCCGCACATCGATTAGCGAGCCACCCAGCGCGTCGAGTGCTCGGTTGCGAAAGTCCTTCGTTGACTTGGCATGACTGGCCGCCGTCAATAACTCAGCGGCTAAACTATAAGAACTCTTGTCGACCGACGCTCGACCACGATTCATGCGATACCCAGTTTAATTGTTTGATCAAGCAAGCTATCCGCTAATCGCAACTCGGTTCGCAGCCTAGCGATCTTTAGGATCCGCTACTCCATCGAGTCTGATTTCGGTTCAGTCATGATCGGTGAAAGGAGCACTCCTACTAAGCAGTACGCGCCGGCGACAATCGCCCCAACAACAGCGATCTTGCCAGCGTTGGGCGGCGAGCCAGGCGCGGACGCAGAAAACGTTAACGTTAGCCAAGCGGCAGCTGTTCCAAGCACACGACCACCAATGTTCGCCGCAAAGCTCTCACCCGTTCCGCGCAGATGCAATGGGAACACGCGAGGTATATAGTTCCCCCAGAAACTAAACTGCGCAACCGTAAAGAACCCAGCGATGAAAATTCCGTATTTGATCAGAGCCAGCGACTCGTCGGTTTTCAGTTGACCGCTTATCCACCAAAACAAAAACGGTACAAACACCAAGGCCGGAATTTGAAACACCCACAACAACGCTCGACGACTAACGATCACACCGGCTAGCAGAGCGAGCGCGAAGCGACCGAACAAACCACCGAACTCCTGCCACAATGTTACTCCCGCCACCGCTTCATCTTTTGCATTCGCTTCGATCCCTTTCTTGCGGCCCTCCGGCAATTCCTTATCCGAAGCTGCAACCGCCTTGGCCACAACCGCTTTCGAATCCGACACGATCTGTGCATGACCGCCCAGAATTTGCGGCAACTGCTGAATGGCTCCGAAAGCGATTCCGTAACTGGCCGCAAACATCAGCGTGGTCACAATCGTGGTCTTCGCCAAGCCGGGCGCGAATAACTCGAGAATGCTCGGACGTCTTAACTGCCCAAGCTGCTTCTTCATCTGCCACTTCGGTGACTCAGGTAAAAACGGCCGAATGATAATCAATGGCAATGCTGGAATCACTCCCGATATCAAGGTGTACCTCCACGCCTCATACTTGCCATAAATGGCTGGCAACCAGGGCGTTTCAGCTTGAGTCATGTTTGCAATGACCATCGCGGCCAAGCCCACCATCAAGCCACCAATCGACGAGAACGCTTGAGTGAACCCGAGCACTCGTTCACGCTGCTTCGGTTCGTCAAACAACTCAGCTAGCCAAGCCACCGCCGCCACAAACTCCACGCAGACACCGATGAACACCAGGCAGCGACATACAAGCAACATTTCAATCGAAGTTGAAAACCCAGCCGCCATCGCTGAGAAGGCATACAACAAGATACTCCACGTCAGTACGCGTCGGCGTCCCAACAAGTCCGTTAGATAACCGCCCACCAAGCCGAAGACACCTCCCACGAGCGCCGGCAGAAAGAACAGCGTTCGCGCCCACGCCACATACTCAGGCGATCCCGGAGCAAGCCGCGGGACACCCGCCTCAGTCATTCCGCCAAGCGCTGCTAAGGCAGGCTTCAAAATCAGCGGCAACATGAGTAACTCATAGATATCGAAGGCGAAACCGATCGAGGCGATGACACAGATCAACGTTACCGTCGCCGAGGACATGCTCACTACCGGCGTCGAGGCACCAGAACCATTTGCTGTAGACATCATCAATAATTTCGGAGGGAAGCGGTTGGGTGGGTAATTGGATGGCTGCGATTGTAATCGAAAACCGCATCAACCATGTAGAGCAGTACGGCGTGCGAACGCCACCCACCAAAGATGGTCAAAAAATGGCAAATTGCACTGCCTCAGCCGCCCTGGACTCCGTGAAAAAACTGCCGCGACGACCACGTTCTACCTCTTGCGTAACCTCGCCGTTTGAATTCCTCGCAGACGCTCGCATGAGATTGTGAGCTAACTTTTTAAACTCTCACTCGAACGGCGAGTCGGATGCCCTCAAATGGCACTCCGCTCTTCGCCGTGTTTTATACGAATCTATTTGGCGGGGCTCATAAATCGTGCGCACTCATCACAAAAACACCCCCCAACACCCGTACGGTTCTTCCTCCATTGAAAATCTGCTGGGCGTTCTTATCTTCGCTGTCTTAGCCGTCGTTATCGCTATCGAATTCAGTCCTATGAAAGAATGGGAGAAAAGAAGACTCGATAAGCAGAACCTCGTCGAACTCAACGCCCTCACCGAAAGGTTCGCGATTCAAAGCGGCTCGCCACCAGATCGCTATTTAACCGAACTGAACACGCATGGGTTTACTAAGTCCCGTTTGCTAATAACACCTTACGGCGGCTACTACCAATACGAACCAGCCCTGCAAAAAGTCACCAATCCCCAAGCCCCTAATATTCACTGAAGCCCGAGTGTTACTGGAGGATCCCTGGCGGCGGATGCAGTCTAGCGTAGCGGCTACTTTTAACGACAATGAAGCGGTCGACCGCAACCCTCCAGTGCCACGAGCATTGACCAAATGCATTTGCAAAAATCGATTTGCAAAAATCAAAGCAGTGCAGCAAGGTTTGCAGTCGGTGATTTCGAGAGCTCGAAGTCCAACGATCAGGGACTTGCAGGTGATGAGCGCTGACTTAGAGGTGGATTCGCAAATGGATTTGGCGACAAGGCTGCGCATGCACTTGAACAGTGATGCAGACATGGAATATCGCCATGCAAGTCGAATGCGATTTAGTCCATCACTATCATACGGAAGACATTTTGGCCCCCCCGCACCGACGGCGAAACAAGCCGCGGTAATGGTGCTGCTGGAGGCAAACGAATCGGGCTGGACCATCCCACTGACGGAGCGGCCCGCCCACTTGCCCGACCACCCTGGACAAATTTCATTGCCTGGCGGTCGCCTCGAAGCGAACGAAAGCCACCTTCAAGCCGCCTGTCGCGAGTTCTCGGAAGAGCTTGGAACAACCTCCTTCCCAGGCGAATTGGTGGGCGAACTGCAATCGATCTATGTCTACAACAGCGACTATTTCGTTCGCCCCTTCGTCGCCATCAGCCCCAACCGCATCGAGTACGTTCCTTGCCAGCGAGAAGTCGAACGCATAATCCACCTTCCCATTCAACTTCTGATGAACGACAGCAGTCGAAGTGAACAAGTGTTTAGCCGTGGCCAAGCTAGCTG
>JANPLP010000830.1:0-5158 GCA_031426595.1 Planctomycetia bacterium
ACCGTCTTCGAAAAGCGTCGGTGCATAGCGGGAGGCAACCATCCCGAGCAACAGCGGAAACACCGGCCAAATCCGCAGTGGTTTCCACTTGCTATCCAGCGCCGATCCGGCGGACTGGCCAGTTGGCAATTGAGGGGAGACAACAGAGCAAAACAAATTCTTCCGACTATAATTTGCTACAAATGTGAACCCCCAGGATAATCGCGCCTCATTCTACCAACGTTCGGGGCCTAGAACATTTTGGGCCTATCGCGTTCCAGGTCTATAGGATGCAGGTCTACAGGATGCCTGGCCTACAACGTTCTAAGGCCTACAACGTTCTAAGCTACAACGTATCGCAAAGCGAGAGTCGAAAATGACCAACTTTTTGCAACGGGTTTTCTTAACCACAGTTCTCATGACCACAGTTCTCTTAACCACAGTGTTTACGCTTGGCGAGGTTTTCGCTGTACAGCCATTCGTGAATCCATCAGAGAGATTGGATTATTTCGTTTTCCTGGTGACTGGAAAATCAGCCGAAGGGACGGCCAAAGCAGAGATGGAGCAGATGCAGAAAGCGCATGTCGGAAACTTCGGTCGATTGGCTGGTCTCGGCGAGCTATCGGCGGCTGGTCCATGTAGCGATCCAGAAAAACGAGTGCGTGGGATTGTGGTCGTTCACGCTACGTCACTCGTTGAAGCCGAGGCCAAATTCGGCGCGGATCCGTATGTGACGCAAGGCTTTATGAAGACTGAGATTCATCCTTACAAGGCGCTCACGGGGAAGTTCGTCATCCCCACGGACACGACCAAGTTAGACCAGTACACCTTGGCAATCGTTAGCCAAGCGGGCAATTGGCCCGCCGACGTGGAACAAACCAAAGCAGTTCAAGATGCTTTTCAGTCCTTTGCTAAAGAGCACTCCGCAGCCGGCAAGCTGGGGTTTGCCGCTATGTTCAGCGGCCGCTCGAACAACCAAACGGCGCGAGTGGCCGTGATGGTTTTTCACGGTAACGAACAGGCGAACGTGGAACGGCTATTTAGCGAATGGAAACTGGTTCAAGATAATGTGATCAAAGTTCAAGTATTTCCACAGTACTTAGTTAAAGACGCGATGCGCAGTGAGTGACCAAAATACGACGCGGCTTCGAGCCTGTCATTGTTGCGGATTGGTACAGCGAGTTCGCGAGCTCGAGCGTCACGAGCTAGCCAATTGTAGGCGGTGCGAGTCGGTGATTGATTCCGGCAAGCGCAGCGGCCAACAGAGCTCAGCGCGATGCTTTGCGGCTGCGCTAGCGGCTCTGTTACTTTATCTACCTGCGGTACTACTGCCGATACTGGAAATTGAAAAACTGGGGCACCACCACACTACCAGTCTGCTGGGCGGCACTGTCGATCTGCTCCTCCACGGCAGTTTTTTCGTCGGGTTCATCGTTCTGTTATTTTCGATAGTATTGCCGCTGGTGAAGTTATTAGCGCTGCTTGAGCTGAGTTGGATGGGGTTAACGCATCGACAGCATCGAGCTTGGACTTATCGGTTGGTCGAGCTGGCTGGAAGATGGAGCATGATGGATGTGCTTTTGCTTGCTTTGTTGGTGACGATGGTAAAGCTTGGCGATTTGGTTTCCTTTCGATTGGGACCGGCCGTGTTGGCGTTTGTTTTGTGCGTGGTGATGAGCATGGTGGCCTCCATCATGTTTGATCCACACGCGATCTGGGAAGAAAGTGACATCAGAACATGAGCACGAACGAGATACCCGAGGCGAGGGTGGTTTCTGCAAATGAGTCGAGCGCGAAGCGTTGGCGGACCAGCCTCTGGTGGTTGACGGCTGCGTGCGCGATCATCGCGATTGGCTTGGTAGTCACAAGCTTTCGAGCTCAAGGTGTTGTCATCAAAATCAGATTCGAAGATGGGCACGGGCTGAAAGCGGGAGACACTTTGCACTACCGCGGAATCGATGTAGGCAATGTAATCCAAGTTGCCATTGCGGACGATCGAGAAGGTGTCGATGTGTCGGTGCAATTGGGGCCAGGCAATGAAGGACTGGCTGTTGAAGGGAGTGAGTTTTGGATTCAGAGAGCTCGCTTGCGATTGGGCCAAGTTTCAGGACTGGATACGGTTTTAGGCGCGAAGTATCTCAGCGTATTGCCGGGTGATGATTCAGGAATATTTAAGCGGGAGTTTGTGGGGCTTGAAACACCGCTTGGTATTACTGAAAAAAATGCCACGGAGATTCGCATTCAGTTTCCTGCGGGTGAAGGTTTAGAGGTGGGTGATTCCGTGCGACATCGCGGTATAGCGGTCGGCGAAGTGACGTATGTCGATCTGAATGAAAGTGCTGACGCAGTGTTGGTGGACGTGCGATTGGTTGGAGCTGCGAAATCATTTGCCAAAGTGGGCACGCAGTTTTGGATTGAGCGACCGAGGCTGGACGTAACTGAGATTCGCGGTTTAGAAACTCTATTGGGAGGTCGCTATTTAGCGGTTCAACCGAATACGACCTCGTCAGAGATACAGCGCGAGTTTGTTGGACTGGCGGAACCACCGCCGCTCCCTCGCCGTAACGGCTCGCTGGAAATTGAACTTGATGCAAGCGATCGCGCGGGGCTGGTTCGCGGCGCGCCGGTCACTTATCGCGGGTTGGAAGTGGGGCGCATTGCGAACGTGAGCTTATCCAGCGACGGAGCGACGGTGCGGATCCAAGCGGTGATCGAAGCGGAGTATGCGGAGCTCGTGAGAGAGAATTCCAAATGGTGGTCAATTAGCGGCGTTCAGTTTGATCTTGGACTCCAAGGTGTGCAGTTGTCCATGGACTCGTTATCGGCGTGGCTGCGAGGTGGTATCGCTTTTGCAACGCCCGACCAACCAGGCGATCGGGTTGTGACCGGATATCGTTTCATGTTGGCAAACGAACCTGATCGAGAATGGGCCGGATGGCAGCCACGGATTGCTGTTGGACAAAGCGATGCAGGGGATCGTCGATCGCTGCCCAAGCCGATCCGTGTTGCGGCAACTTGGAAGGCTTCGTGGCTGGGACTGTATCGTCGTCGTAGCGAGCAGACGTGGGGGGTGGTGCTAGATGATGGCAAGCTACTTGTTCCGACCGCCTTCATACGCGCCGCGGTGGCCGCGGGCAGCGATGTTGTAATTGAAGTTGCCGGAAGCGGATTTGCATTTGTAGCTTCGAATGTGGCAACGCAAGGCGAGTTATCGAAGTTAACTTTGCCGAAGGGCTTGGAAATTGACAAATGGCCCGTCGCTCAACTGAACAGCGAATGGACTGGCAAAAATCTGTTGCTGATCATCAATCCGGAATTGAGCGAGCCGATCGCTTTGGATGCCAGCCGCATTGCAAAGAAAGATACTGACGGCCTGACCATCGTTAATTCAATTCCGCTGTCAGATACGCTCAGCGGTTCTGCGGTAACGGATGCTGAAACAGGACTTTTAGTTGGCTTACTGACAAAGAGCAACGGTGTGTGGATCGTTGCACGTTGAGAGCCTACACTAGAGGCCTCTAACGGTGAACTTTACAAGGCGTTCACTTGGCTCATTGATTTGGATTCGTTACAGAATTCGCTTTCGACGCTTCAACTTCACTCCGTGCCCCGAGTGACGCGAGGGTGCTTAATCGGAACTGTGAACGCAACGCGAACCATAGCGGGCTTAACGATTGGGGCTATAATCAGCTTGTTCCGCCTTCGACCCAATCGCAGCACGATAATGATTTATGCCTGATCTGATCGCGCAAGGACCAAGACCTCAAGACCGTTGGCGCAGACCTTTGCCCGACATCGGCGCTACGGTAACGCTGGGGCGAATCAGCGACCCCTGGTCAATCGGCTGGGACGATCGCATCTCCCGCCGACACGCAACAATCCATTGGAACGGCAATCGATTGGATGTTGTCAAGCTTCCCGAATCGCGGAATGCGATTTTCTATCGCGGCCAGCAGCGTGATCAGTTCTCGGCGGCGGTCGGGGAGCACTTCGTGATTGGTCAGACCACCTTCACACTGCTCGATCAGTTAGTCGAGTTTTCAGTACGAGCTGCCCCAGTGTTCGCGGAACAGACCTTTTCAGCGCACTTGCTGCGGCAAACGAAGTACCGCGATGCAGACCGGCGCATCGAAGTGCTCGGTAAGTTGCCCGAGATCATCGCAGGTTCAAGCAGTGACGAAGAACTGTGCGTGCGGATCGTGAATGTCCTGTTGCTGGGAATTGCGCAAGCATCTTTTGTGGCTATTCTGCGAGCTGGAGCGAAGGCCAATGATGAACCGCTCAGCCATCAGACGGATAAGGAACCTGAAAAAGCCCTCGATCGACCGACCAGTAGCGATTCGGTCTCGGTACATAAAACACGCCCACCGCTCGACTCCGGTACAGCCGTCAGTAATGTTGAAATTTTGCATTGGGACTGTCGTTCGATCACAGGGCACAAGTTTGCACCGAGCAGCCATCTAGTCCGGTCAGCGACCGAGTTGAAGGAAAGCGTGCTGCATGTTTGGAATCGTTCGATCGAAGCCGGTGTATCGTACACGCAAAGCGAGAATGTCGACTGGGCTTTCTGCACCCCTGTGATCTCCGAGGCATGCACGGGTTGGGCAATTTATGTTGCAGGAGATTTTGCCGCACCGGATTCGTTTGGCCCTGACGCGATGGGTGATGAAGCGGAAGGATTGCAGGATGATTTAAAGTTTGCTGAATTGACCGCGACAACGTTGGGCGCGCTCCGCCAGGTCAGAGCCTTGCAGCGACGCCAAGATGGTTTGCGAAACTTCTTTGCCCCGGTGGTTCTCGAAGCGCTCGCCGGGACGGATCCAGACAAAGTGCTAGCTCCGCGAGAGACGCATGTTTCGGTGCTATTCTGTGACCTGCGCGGTTTTTCAAAACAGAGTGAAGACGCGGCTCATCAGTTACTTGAATTGCTACAGCGGGTCAGCGATGCGTTGGGTGTCATGACACATCACATTCTCGATAGCGGTGGAGTGGTTGGGGACTTCCATGGTGATGCGGCCATGGGGTTCTGGGGTTGGCCGATCGCATCGGAGCGATCTGTCCAAGCGGCTTGTGAAGCGGCGCTGGCGATCTGCGATCAGTTTGAACGCGCTGCAGCTCAGCCTGAACATCCGCTAGCCGGTTTTCGAGCTGGACTTGGAATAGCGTCAGGCGCCGCAGT
>JANPLP010000831.1:0-3812 GCA_031426595.1 Planctomycetia bacterium
TGGACTCGCGAGACTCGGGTACCGCCAGCTCCCCGCAGGCCCTCTTCGATCAGTTGGTCCAGCCCGTGAAGCTGACTGCCGCCGCCACCCAGCACAATGTGGTTGAGCAACCGGGTCTGGTACTCCAAGTCGAACTTGGAGACCAATTCCTTGATCCCCTCCACGATTGGCTCGACCAGAGTCAAGCAGGCTTCGCGGAGTGGTTGAGTGATATCATACGACTTTACACCACCACCATTCGATGCCAGGGTGACGACCACTTTCTCGTGTAGTTGCTGGACCGAGCCGTATTTCTCCTTGATCTCGCGCGCGGCGTTGGCGGAGATCTGGACTTCGGGATGCAGAGACTTCAGCCGCCGAATGAACTCCCCATCCACGAGGTCGCCGCCCAAGGGGAGTGTGATCTGGTCTTCGTCAGCGGGGTAGCCGCCGAACAGTGGACAGAGGTCGATCGTCCCGGCCCCGATATCAACGACCAGCGTATCCAGAAGCTTATTGACGCCGTTGGCGAGAGCGAATGGCTCGGAAACAATGACGACGGCATCAAACGCGTCCAGCGCGGCATCCATCAGGACTTGTTTGTTCTGGATCGAGGCTCGCGACGGAGCGCCGATCACTCCATAAACCAACGAACCCTCGTCTGGGCACACCTGCGAGACGACGTAGTCCAACAGCAGTTTGGCGGCCTCGGCATGCCGCCCGTCGGCATTGTGGTCCGCTCCGGCCACGGCCAGATCGAGGAATTTCAGTCCACCCCTTTCAAAGGGACGCACAATCTGGAGCGCCAGGCGGAATTGCTTGAGATCTTCGCCGAACAACACTTCCTGGCCGATAGTGCGCCTCGCGAAATCGTCCTTTGGCCAACCAACCGCCGTCGGCAGCACTTCGCGGCGGCCGTTCGAACTGGCCACGGCTGTCTTGAACGATCCAAAGTCGACGCCAACGTAAGTGATACTCTTGGTGTTCATTTAATGGCTCCGATATCTGAGGTAAAAAGTAGGTTGTGAAGCAGGATCATTTTCGCGACGACGATTTCACGAATCAGGCGGCTTTGCCTTTCAAGGCATTGAGTTTCACCCGCAGGTCGAGGTTCTGGTCGAGCATCTGTCGCGAAACGGCGGATTCTCGTTCTGTCTGCTGGCGTTTGAGTTCCTCGTTTCGATCGGCCTTTGGTGCAGGTTGCCAATCTTCGGACATTACCGCTTCGGACATCACTGGTCGCGATTCGTTGGCAGGAATAGGTTGTGGATGGTTCCGTGTCTCTGGATATGGCGTGGCTGGCACTACTTGATGTCCTTTGGTCTGTTCGCTGGGCTGCGAGACCATCATGGTGACGGCGGGCGTTTCGGCATTGGCATCCCCGTGCACCCGGGGTGCAAAGCCATTGTTGGTGATGTCGAACTTCACAGAGGGGGCCGATTGGCGATTAATCCCTATCAGACTGAAGAATACAGTGCCGCACAAACCACCCATGAACAGC
The DNA here is from genome assembly GCA_031426595.1 of Planctomycetia bacterium. Lineage (GTDB taxonomy): Bacteria > Planctomycetota > Planctomycetia > Pirellulales > Pirellulaceae > Aureliella. The sequence goes on from JANPLP010000831.1 coordinate 1,481, forward strand.
AAACCTCCGCCAACAATAACAATCATTAGCAGATCGAGCCGGATCATCGCGTTGGGAGCAAGGGAAATCGTCAAAGCGGGCGATGCGTTTTGTGAAACCGATGACTCCTGAACGCGTTTGCGAGGAGCCTCGGTGGGCAGTTCGGCGATCTCCAATGGGTTCGACAATGGGTTCGACAATGGTTTCGACTCCAGCCGAAGCTTGTTAACAATCCCCTGCAATCGCTCATGACGGTTTTCTGGGACCATTGCCGGAGCATCCCCTGCGTGAGTACTCGTCTTGCCGCGAAGAGCCGAAATGTCGGTTTGATCGGCGACTTCGTCAACTTCCGTCTGCGAAGCTTCGGAAGTGGCCCAACTGGGGTTGGTGATCGGCGATGGGCGCCTAATCGAAACATTGTCGACCCTCACTCGCGGTACTTTGGAGCGAGCCTCGACGAGAGGCGCCGCAACGGGATCGCCAGCATCGGAGGCTGGTGATTTCTCGTTGTTACGACCGGATTGCCCAAACCAAATCACAGCGGGGCGCACCGGCTGCGGCGGCGCGTTCGAAAAAGCCTGACTCTGTTCATCGCTCTGTTTATCGGCAGTTCGGCGCGGTGTCTCCGCCGATGCGGGGATAACGTATCCTTTTGGAGAGCCTGAGTTTTCTGGCTGGCCGAATCGATACACCTTTTGCTCGTGCCTGGGAGCCTGTGCGACTGTCGTCATCGGCATGGAACAAGCCAACGCTCCGATCAGAGCGACAGCAAGCCAGCGATAACGGTGAAATGACTGAATCATAGTTCGGACATATTCAGGACAGGATGGAACAGTATTACGATTCAGGGACAAGCTGTTGCAACGCGCCGAGAATACGGTCCGGTAATGCGCAACAGGCGATGTTAAAGTTTATCGACTGTAACGATTGTGATGCTTGAGTGTAGTTTGCGGGTTTAGTCGAGTTTTCCGGCTATACGAAGAATGCAATCATTGTCATGCGACGACGACATCATCACGGATTGCTTGCAATCGGCTCGACTATTGCCGATGTGTGTAGAGGGGCGCCGAGGAGGGCTGGCCACTGAGGCCTGTCGCAGCAGTGGCCCCCACATTTTCTGTATAAGACGCAAGTTGCACGTTCTGCGATTCGCTTTGCGGTACCGCACTCGGCAAGTTGATTGCGGGCGGTGCCACGACGGCGGATGGGTTGATAGCCAGAGATTGGGCGGCCTGGGCATCGACCTTCCTGCTCAATTGTGCAAATTGCACCAGCGCTTCGGCAGCCTGACGATGCTTGGGATCGAGTGCCAACGCCCGGTGGTAGTTGTTTTCGGCCTCGTTCAACAGCCCCAACCTAGTTTGCACGAATGCCAAGTTGGAGAAGGAACCGGCCTCGTCGCTCGACTGGCGAAATTCCGTCAACGCTTCGTCGAACTTCCCCTGTTCAGCCAGGACGAGGCCCAGATTGGAGTGGGCATTCTTGAAGTGCGGATCCTTGCGGATCGCCTCGCGCAGATTTGCTTCCGCCTGGCTCAATTCATGCTGGAGATACAGTACGTAGCCCATGTCATTCCACAAGGCACCGGAAACGTCACCCTCGACGGCGGCACGTTGAAAATACTCAATCCCCCGAGAATGCTCTCCGCGCCCTACGGCGAGACAACCCAACCGATGACACGCCGTGCGTTCCTGGGGATTCCCTTCTAACACACCCAAATACAGCTTCTCCGCCTCTTCGTGCCGCCCTTGCCGTTCCATCAACCGGGCCAAGCTCAAGACACGTTCGTTCGATTCGGGACTCTTTGCCAAAGTCATTTTCGAAAACAGTCCGCTAGCCCTGTCCGAATGCGAAACATCGGTCGAGCGAATTGACTGGCAGCCAGGCAGACTGAGGTACAGGCCAACGACTAGAAAACACACGAATTTGTTCATGTTGCGTCCCCACCAAATCCGCCACCACCACCAAATCCACCACCACTACCGCTGCCACCACCACCACTACCGCTACCACCACCACCGTTCGAGTTAAACCCACGGTTGTAGGCGCGGGCCGCTTCGATTCCCGACAGACCCTCGGCATAAGAGGGGGCGACCACCACCTTTCGGTCTGCAACGGAAACGCCCAGTTGTTCCAATGCGGCCACAACGGTCTGCCGCCGCTGCTGATCAAGTTCCTGATTGAAATGCAGTGGATACTGATGCTTGCTCCCCACTCGCGCGCTGGTCTGGCTGCGTTCGACGACAACGGGGAATTCAACTCCCTGTTTCAGGCTCGTCGCGATCTGTCGCAAGTGATCTTCGCCAAATTCATTCAATTGCAAGCCTCGCTCGCGACCATCATGGCCAGTGCC
>JANPLP010000832.1:0-6362 GCA_031426595.1 Planctomycetia bacterium
GAAGCCGTTGATGGAAGTTAAGCATGGCGGCGGACAGAAGATGGCGATAGGCGACAGGACGTATAAGCAGTTTCGCCGATTTATCGACGATTACGTGGCTGTGATCCAGAGCAAGTACAAGACGACCCAACAATTGCCGGAACCAGAACCCGAGGTATCCGTCGTCACCGACATCTGGCTCAAGGTCGAAGGCGTTCCAGCCAAGTTCGACAAAATGCTGTTGCAGGTTGATGTATTCCAGCAGGTCGCTTCCGGTTGGTCCGAGAGTCGAGTTGCAACTTCTGATCGTCCTGTCTTTGGAGCCGGCAACCTATGGCAACATTCGCTGAGTTTGACGGCTCGCAGAGACTCAGACTGGGCAAAGCAACTTGCAGCGAAAGAGCTGCCGGCAGGTAAGTATTTGTTGAAGCTGTACGTTGACCGATCAGGAAAACTTAAGAAAGACTTCACAGCCAAACTAGGCGAGGAAGACCTTGTTGGGCAACTCGAAGTTGAAAGTCGTTGGCCGGGAGGCTATGGGAAAATGACAGTTGTTAAGTTCCCTGGAGGCTAATCTCGACCACTGGTCCGTCGATGCCGAGCACGTGGCGTTTTCAGGGCGTTTCCAGGACATGCTTGGAAATGTCTTGGAAATGTCTTGGAATGGTGCTGGGATGGGTTCTGAGTAGCGAGTTCCACGTGGTTCGCTTGCGGAGACGATTACTGGATTATCGCTCGCTTTTATACTTTCCAACCTAGTTACTGGCTAGCATTCATGCGCGACTGGTCCGCGGGTTGATTGCAGCAGATGCTTAGCCGAATCTTGCGGGATGCGTTTCAGATCGACGTGAGCAAAGCAACTGAAGGCGCGAAAGTTGCTGCCTCCCGCGCGCTGCTGAAGTAGATGAGCTTTGTTCGCGTAGGAGTAGAAAAACATGCCGCTATCCACCAATCCGTTTGCCTTAGGTGTCGCGTTCTCATTATTCGCGGCTAGTGCTGCGGGGCAGCCACCGGAGTCGAGCCGAACCTCGCGTCAACCGCCGCCGCCAGTATCGGCCTTTCAGGCGAGGCCAGCCGAACGCGAGGGCAGGGAGGTGAGTGAGCCGCTGGTCCATGGTCCAGTCCATGAAGCGTTTGCGGCACCGACGCCACGGCAGCCGTTGCCGCCTCAAACGGTTTCGCGCTTGCCGCCCCCACTACCCGAAGAACTGGCTCCGCAGGTCGCGCACCAAGCGGGCGAAGCTGTTCGCTGGATTCCTGGTTATTGGGGTTGGGACGCGCGCGATCAGGGTTATATCTGGATTAGTGGTACCTGGCGCGCTGCGCCTCCGGAAATGGAATGGGTGCCAGGATATTGGTTTAGGCAAGGCTCAGAGTGTCGATGGGTGGCTGGATTTTGGGCTAATGCCGAAGAGGAGCAACTAGCGTATCTACCAGCACCACCGATTCCTAAAGTTGAACTGCCCGATGTCGCGCCTGACGAAAACCATTTCTGGATTCATGGAAACTGGCAGTTTGGTGAGGACGGATATCGTTGGAAGCCCGGCTTCTGGGCCGCTATCAACGAGGGTTGGATATGGACGCCCGATTGTTACACCTGGACCCCGCGTGGTTATGTTTTCGTACGCGGCTATTGGGATCTGCCACTGGAACGCCGAGGAACTCTGTTCGCTCCAGTTCAGCATGCGGTCCATCGCGTTTCGCCGACTGTGGTCATCGACGTTCGAGAGGCGCTCGCCCACTGGTTTGTCGCTCCCACTTATCAGCATTATTGCTTTGGTGACTATTACGATACGGGCTCAGGAGGAAACGAGGCGATCGTATCCTGGTATGAATATCCAGTAGTAGGACAGGAGTACGACGCGGTTAGGTCGTATTATTCGAAACAAGAAGCGAAGTTTTTCAAATCGCTGACATCAAAGCACGCGCGAAGTCAGCAAACGCCTTCCCTTCGTCCCGCCCTGCACTGGGAAGATTACAGCGCATCGGAATTGGGAAGGCTGGCATTCGCAATTCAGGACGGTCAATTGCCTGTCGGCTTATCTCACGTCGACTTATCTGTAGAGCAGTATTCAGTAATCACTGATCATTACCGTAGCGTGGTCGATCGTCGATCTAGGTTTGAGCAGACTCCGATCAACGGTGAGGGTGGGGAGCTGGTGTTTGTCCCCCTAGACTCCTTCGTGCCCACTGGCCGCGTTGGACTACCGCCTGGTTTGGACAAAAAGGGGAAGGTTCCACCTGGTTTCGGCGGTGCCCCGCCCGGTCAGCTAAAAAAAGTCATTGAATCGTTCGGTCCAGTCTGCGAAAAGCCGCATAAGGACAAAGGAAAATCTAGTGGAAAGGGGAACGACAAATCCAAGTCCAAGTCAAAAGGAAAAGGAAAAGAAAAGTAATACACGATGAAGGTTGCAGATTGATTTGTCATTTGTGACTGGCGAAGTATTTTGTGATGACTCAGGTACACGTGCTCAGGCCCCGTCAAGAAGCTTGGAGGTTGATCCGCCAAGTGACTTGAAGGGCCTTGGGCTACAACTTGTTTAATGTTCACCACCACTTATCGATGTCGTTGGTAAATTCACTGTTGCTGCTATCTTTGATTTCATCCATGACCGATGCGGATTCGCCACCGATATTGGCAAAGAACAAGTCAACGCCGCTATCTCCCCAAAGCTGGTCCTTATCGTTGTCGTCAAAGACAGTATCGACCAGTGCCGTGCCGTTGGACTTGAGGAAGTAATTGCCATTCGCACGCTGGCTATAGGTCGAGTTGCTGATCCCCATGATGTTATTTCGGCGCTCTGCATAGCTTCGAGTACTCGCCCATTCAAGCAGGATGGCCTCGAGAGCGATTCTCTGAGCCATGAAATCAAGTTTTCTGTCGTTTTGACTAGCTGGAGCCAATTGATTGAATTCATTACTGAAGGCCGTATAGCCTGCAATGATAATGTCATCATGCTGGTCTCCGTAGATTCTGTCGGCTCCGGTTCCACCGATCAAAATGTCACGACCACTGCCACCATAAAGGATGTCGTTTCCACCTTCGCCATGGATTATATCATTGCCCTCCCCGCCTTTGATATTGTCATTTCCCAACCCGGCCCAGATAGAGGCACCAACCTCAATGTTGTCGTCAAAAGTAATGGAGTCATCTCCTCCAAGTCCGAAGATTAAGACTCGTTGAACATCTCCGTATACGGTACCCTTGTACTTAACCTGGTCTTCGCGGTCCTTGATCTTAATGTTGTAATACTCAGTTTTCTTATCCTTGATCTTTATGTCGTCATCGCCTTGAGATCCCACGACAACCAAAATCCCCTTTGATGTGTCGTTCGGATCAGTCATGATGGACCAACCCAGCACACCAAACTCGGCGGTGGCCGTATTCGTGCTTTGCATGCCGCGCGGGTCGGTGACAGTAACCAGGATGGTAAACACGCCTTGTGCTGACACGTTGGCGTAAGTGTGTGAAGCCTGTTTAGTCGCTGGACCAGTGATTGTTTCCGTAATCCCATCGCCCCATTGGATGGTATAAGTGAAGAATCCGTTTTGGCCGCTTTGGTCAGCCGCATCAGGATCCGTAACCGACAGAGTGAATGTGCTGGCGCTACCTCGCAATCCATCGACGGGAGTTTGGATGGCGTTAACGGTCGGTGGCAAGTTGTTTGTTACTCTTAGATTGTTGGCTCGATCAAGGAAAGTACCATCTTCGTCGATCAGATCGACGGTGACATAGAAAGCATTGCCAGCGGCTGGATAGGTGTGACTCTTGATGCCTGCACTAGTGTACAAATCGCTCATCCCGTCACCCCAATGCACGACGTAGCTGGTAACCGTATCACTACCCGGGTCAGTGACAGCACCAAGGGCAAGATGGAATACTCCACCAGCACCTACTGATGCGGCGCCCGAGACGAAGATTCTCGGCGCGACATTGTCGACGTTGACCGAAAAAGTATTGGCGGCGTCATGGTGCATGCCATCTTCGTCGACAAGGTCGATGCGAATCTGGAAGGTAGTAGGACCATCAGCATAGGCATGCGTCTTGATCCCTGCGGTCGAGTATATATTCGAACTTCCATCTCCCCAATGCACGATGAAGCTGGTCACCGTATCGTTACCTGGGTCAGAGATGTTTCCTAGCGTCAAACTATAAATACTTCCTTCATTGGCTTGTGAATCGCCGCTGATGAAAATGGATGGTGAAACGTTGCGAACAACCACACTCAAGGGATTCGCTCGGTTTACGTGCGTTCCGTCTTCGTCGACTAAGTCGACCCTAATCGCATAATTTGTCGCGCTATCGGCATAGACGTGTGATTTGAGTCCAGCATCCGAATAGTTGCTGGTGCTACCGTCTCCCCAATGCACGATGTAAAGAACTACCGTGTCCGTACCGAGATCGGTGATTGCGCCCAAGTTGAGATGGAAGACGTCCCCTTCGTACACTTCAGCCACGCCACTGATTGCCACAGTTGGTGCGACGTTATCCACGACGATGGACTTGCTGGTCGTACCTGTGCCGTTATCGCCATCGGAAACCGTCAGCGTGACGATGTAGGTGCCGTTGTCGTTCGGTGTGAAGTCAAACGTGGGGCTGTTGCCGTTAGCGATTACTTGACCGTTGCTAGCCGCCACTGACCAGGTATAGCTAATCGGGTCGTAGGCACCACCCGGATCGCTAACCGAGCTGGTCAAACTGATCTGCGTGCCTTCGGGACTGTTCGTCGGTGCGCCGTTGATTGCTGCTGTCGGTGCCACGTTGTCCACCGCCACAAGCAACTGCCGCGTCAGCGTCTGCCCGATGTCGTTCACAATTGTGACAGTGATGGTATAGGTGCCGTTATCAGACCAAACGCCATTCAGCGTGAACTGGCCTGTTGAGCTGACAAACAACGTTTGATTGCCGGCACCATCGCCGTAGTTGACCGTGCTATCGTTCCAGTGGGTCGCGCCGCGATCATCCAGCGTAATGGTTCGGCTGAAGGCCTGGCCTTCGTTAACTTTCGCTTCATCACCCAGTGCATAGTCAAGTGCGTAGCTGTCGCCTGGGCCGCCAACGATCGTGTCAGAACCACCGAAGCCCTTCAAAGTATCGGTTCCATCGTTTGAACTGGCCTTGCGGAACTTGTAGAGAATCAACTGATATTTGCCTGTGTCCGTGTCGTTCACCGTATCTGTATACCGATCTACTAACTCCGGATAATCCAGAATATTACTAGGATTATCAGGATTCAGGGGGCTCAGTAGATTGGTTGGAACGCCCAGTGGATCGCCGAAGCGCTGGAAGGTATCAACCTCAATGAAATAGGTACCGTCCGTCGGCAGCAACAGATCGATCAGACTGGAATCGGTCGGTTCGAAGATGTCATCATTGACCGCCAGTCCGTCGTAGTATTTAACAAGCTGTCCGCTGGCATCATAGACTCTGACGATCGAATCCACATAATCGTCGTTTGTCAGACTTCCTGCGGTGCCGGTGCCAAACCTGGCCACTGAATTGGATAGCACATCGATATTGATCAATTCGCCTGCCCGACCGGTAAATGAGTACCAGTCGCTCTTACTGCGGCCTGTTGTGCTGTCGATGGAGATCTCGCCTAGAACCGAACCGAGCTGAACAAAGAAATCCTTGGTCAGGTTCAGACCGCGAGTTAGTGTGTTGGGAACGGCCAGCGTGACCGGATTTATCGTTGACGCTGTCGCCTGCGAATGATTGCCACCGTAATTGGTTTCCGTCGTCTGGGATGGGTTGCTATTCGCAAAGGCCAGCTTGATTGCTTCTCGTTCTCCAAAGAAGAGATCGTTCAGGTCATCAAAACGAGTTGAACCGATCGAGGCTGGAGAACCGATGATGTGGTCGAACGATTCGAACCCACCGGAGGGCCCTGTATAGATCGGTTTGTAACCGCCGGCTCCTGGAGGATCGTGCAAGCCGGAACCAATTGGCCCAAACGAATCTTGGTGGCGTAGCCCCAAAAGATGGCCAAGTTCGTGTGCCGCGATTTTCGAAGACAATGCGACATAGTTATCGCCGGTGGCCGCCGGCTTGGAGGAATAAGCTGCCGAATCGCGGTACATATTCAAACACGCCGGACAACAGCAACCGCCGTCGTGCCGGCCATTGGACTCACTATCCGTGATCTCCAGTTCCTTTGCGGTGACGATACCACCCAGCAAACCATTGACCTGCACTCGAGCTGTGCCGTTTAAGTTAACGTTACCCGGATCAATCTCACTGGCCAGACCACCAGGTCTTCCGGTGTCCGGTGTGTAGTTGAAGAAGACAGTCGCATATTTCCCAACCGTGCGAAGCTCAACGGGAATTTCGTCCGTTGACAGCACCACGCGCACATCAAACCAGGGTGCCCCCACGCTCGGGC
>JANPLP010000833.1:0-2406 GCA_031426595.1 Planctomycetia bacterium
CGGAGGGCGGCAAATCGATGCCGGTGGCGTGAGCGACCGGTTCACTTTCCAATTGTACTTTAGCCCGGAGGGCGACACATTAGGGGCTTGTTCTCAGGCGATAAAGCTCGACATTGGTGTCGCCCTCCGGGCTTTGGGTTCAAGGATTCTGTAAACCGGTGGCTCACGCCACCGGCAGTTCATGTGTCGCCCTCCGGGCTTGTCAATGAACAAAAAATGCATTGGAATGGAACAAACGCAACTTGTCGAAATGTCATTTCAACACCGGATTTTTAACTGCCCAGACTAAGCCTCTTTACGATATAAAACTCGGCGCAGCCGAATTCGTTAGAATTAAAAATTGCGTAGCCGAATTCGTTAGAATTCGGACGAAGCTCGAAAAAATGCGTTTATTACAATTCGTCCCAGTGGCGAGTAATGTGATTCTGAATCCCCGACGTGTAGCAGACTGCTGCGCGAGCGTTGGGGACGGCGTCGATGAAGCGTAATCTCCACGCCAAGGCCTTGAAATCCTGCACTGACGCCCATGGCGATAACGCTTCCGCCTTGGCAATCAAGCCCCTACCGACGACGGGATCGAATCCCCCCACCGGAAGTGGGATTGGCAATTCCAGTATCCGTAGGCTGGTCGTGATCCCGAGCCCAAGTGATTTGAGTATCGCTTCTTTCGATACCCAAGCCGAGATCAACGAGCTGCTTTGATGACTCTTGGGAAGCGAACTCCATTGCGTGAACTCTGACTCGCTTAACAGTTGGCTCGCAATTGCCTGGTCGTTCATCCGACGATCATAGAATTCGAGATCGACACCGACTGGGCTACCGATGGCAAATGCCATCAACGCCCAATCCTGCGAATGCGATACATTGAACTGCAAATTGACATCCGAACGCACATACGGCTTTCCCAAGCTCCCGTACTCGAATTCAATCTGCTGGGGTGAGTTCCCAAGGATGGATGCGAGCAACATTCGCAACCGTCCACGGCAAACCGCGAATCGTCGCCGCAAATCCGCGGTCAGAAAACGCGCTGAACGAGCGCGTTCATCTTCATCCAAACAATCGAAAGCTTGTTGAACATCGTCGACAGGTGCAATTAGCGGGACAGCCACAATCAGACAAGAGCGATCGTCAAGCACAGGTTACTCAGTTCCTTCTCACTGCTTCACAACCGACTTGCAGCATCGAAATCCGGTATGATTGCTCGCCGTATTGACGTCACCTTTGCCTCGGGTCCCGATCATATAGCGTGTGCAATACTCATCGCTACACAAAAACGATCCGCCTCGATGAGCTCGTTTGGCAACGCCTGGTTCGGCTGGATCAAAGGAGTCTTCGGGCCCTTGTGGATTGACTGCGACTTCGCCTTTTGCTTGCAGCATTTCATAGTAGTCGGGACGATACCAGTCGCTGCACCACTCCCAGACGTTACCAGTGATATCGTACAGCCCATATTTATTCGGTGGATACTGAGCGACAGGAGCGATTCCCGTAAAACCATCGGCACCGGAATCCTTCGTTGGAAAGATCCCTTGGTAGATGTTAGCCATGTGCTTGTCGCCTGGTTTGAGATGATCCCCCCAGTGATAAAGCGAACCGGCGATTCCGCCTCGCTGGGCAAACTCCCACTCTGCCTCCGTCGGGAGTCGCTTGCCAGCCCAATTGGCGTAGGCTTCGGCGTCAGGAAAAGCGATATGGATCACGGGATACGTTTCCATGCCATCGATATTGCTGTTCGAGCCCGTCGGATGACGCCAATCCGCACCGTGTTCATATCGCCACCATTGTAGATAGTTATCCAGCGGGATCCGTTCCAGTGTCGGAGTAAAAACCGTCGAACCGGCCACGAGCTTATCGTCTGGAACACCAGGAAAATCTTCCGGTCGAGGTTTTTGCTCGGCAATCGTGACGTATCCCGTAGCCTCAACAAACGCTTTGAACTGTTCGTTGGTCACTTCGGTCGCGTCCATCCAGTATCCATCGACGCGCACTCGGTGAATCGGTTGCGCATCGGCCGTCAAACCTGGCATTCCGCAGAGACTATCACCGGTTACCGCACACCCCATCGAGAATTCGCCACCCGGAATCCAAACCATCCCTTCAGGTACCGTCCCAGGCGCTGGCTGTGGATTCGGGATCGTCGGACCAAAGCCTTTCGCCAAGGCAACGGGCATGGGCTGCTGTTTCGAGGCCGCACTAGCCTCCGTTGTCCGAGGTTTCGTCGCGTTATTCGCTAATGCCACGAGACCCGCAATCGCGGCAACGCCAACGACCATCCAAATCCCGTATTGCTTCAACCATCGCGAACTGAGATTCGACGTTTGACTTGGCTGTTCAGCTCGATGGAGCTTGCTCACATTCATAATCTCCAAAAGGGCCCCGAAAAAGCATGGGGGCGTGTTGAGGGGA
>JANPLP010000834.1:0-6307 GCA_031426595.1 Planctomycetia bacterium
CGTTCATCCCAGTTCGACTGAATGAAGTTGGTCCAATCAAAGCCCGCTTGTTGTTTGGTAATTTCCGCTTGGCTAATACCCACTTCAGCTCGCAAAATTTCAATCTCAGGGGAGAATTGAATAGCGGTGTAAATGGCGTCCTCAAGCGTCAAGTCGGTGTGCGAACCGTAACGCAACATCGCGAACTGGATCTGACCTAGCCACTGCGGCGCGTCGATCGATTGCATCTGTAACAAGTTTGTTTGCGGACTATTGATCGAACGCAACAACGCTTCAACTGCCTGTTTTTCACGATCGGCACTAGTAAGCGGTTGGCCAGCGAGTGACTCGGGAACCGCGTTCAGCGATCCGCTGGTGTAAGGTACGGTCCGCAGGTCAGCAGTCAACGGCGCTTTGACTTCAGTCAATCCGAGTCCGTCGAGCGAGTGAGAAGCAAGCTTAGCAGTCGTCCCACTCCTCGAAGTTGAAGTGCTGAGTTCAGTATCCAGGACGGAATCATTTAGGACGAAATCATCCGGGACGAAGTTCAAATCCGCTGCGGGCCTGAAATTCGGCTGGGCGAACATTTCACGAATCGCCTCAAAGCTAACTTCAGGTAGCGAAGCGTAATCGTCTAGCATCTCAAGAGAGCTGGGAGTCAGCTCCACGAACTCGTTGGTCTTGGTCAACGCGTGCTCGAGTTCAGCGGCGCGATTCAATTGGGCTGGAGGCTGGGCCGGAGGCTGGGCTGGGGTCTTGGAAACCATGGAGGGCGGATTGATCTCCAGCGAAGGGACGCTTGGGACGTTCCCACGGATCGACTTGGATTCGACGTGCGACAACGCCCTCGCCGCGGCAGCCGAGCTCAGGGGACTGGCGGTGAACAGCACCTGCCTCGCTTGCTCCGATTCAAGCGAATCTTCTGGAAGCGGTGGTCTGCTCAACTTAGTCTGTGCGGTCAATTGGGGCGGCGCAACAGATTCAGAAAGCGCGCTCAATTCAGCGGTTGCCGGAGTAGGGGGTTTATGAATGGGTCGAACACGAGCGGGCCCGGCAAAACTGACTACTGGATATTGTTTTCCATCGATCTCCACAGCCGCTGATTGCCCATGAGCTAATGGCACAAGAATAGAGCCTTGCGAGCCCAAAAGCAGCGCGACGACCAATGCGGCAAACTTCGGCCGCTTGCCGAATTGCCTTGCGTGCTGGCGTTTTTGATCGATCATTTTCTCGGTCGCATCCCCTGCTCGAGACTCAAAGCGTGGCTGATAAAAAGTCGTTACAGCCTCCGTCCAACAGGCTGATGTTGGGACTGGGGAAAGCTGTAAAGCTCTGTGACAGAAACTCACCGAACTTCACGTTCCTGTTCCTCCGCACTCTTCGAACCGCATTTTTCCAAATCTGCGTCTCGCTAATTTTCCGCCAGCAGCAGCCTGCTCCCAGTTACGCAAAACGCAATGCGTTCCCCTCTGACGAACTCCGAATCAGAGGCGCGGCGGATTTCGAGCGTCCATGCCTAACGGCAAATCACTAAGTTCATCGAAAAACCGTCGTAACCAAAACAGCGATTGTGCTCTAAATGCCATTTGGTCCAAGTGTTCCGTTCTTAACAGTCGCATAAGGCAAAATGTAGGGGATCCGCCGACCGATTAGGCGGACTGACAGCGGTCCGAAGACCGTAATTTCCAAACACGATCAGGGGCACGATCAGGGGCACGATCAGGGGCACTGATCAGAAGCTAGCAACGTGTGCCTAAAAATTAAGCACGCAGCCTACCTCGCAAATGCAGCTCAAGAATTTCTAGATTTCTCCATCTTCAGCAAAGGGAGACTATCTCGCACTAAAGAGGTTTTCGGGTACCCCATCTCACCCTGCTTTTAAGTTAAGGAGAGACTAATTTTCCGATAGGCGTTGGCTATCTAATTGGTCCACCGGTTGCTTTAAGGTCTGAGCGTGAAGAGTTTGCGATGAGCCTTGGGACAAGAAAACTGCTCAACCCAATCTGTTCTGAAAGGGGGCCACTATCGAGGGTAAAAACAACTGATCTCGCGTAACGGGCATCGAACCCATGTTGGCGCTTTCAAAGTTGGAGAGGAGCTTTGGAGGAGTCGATGTTTGTTCGGTGCCCGTTTTTATTTTGGCCGTATGAGCTCCCACACTAAACAAGATTTTGGAGCATGTTGCAGGTTACCTGGACCCCTCGGATACTTGCACTCAATCGGCTACCTCTTTTTACTGGCTGCTCGGACGCTTAGGCAAGTAAATCGACTCGGCGAGCTGGGCTAGCAGACCGATGCATTCGTCCGTGAGTACGAAAACTCGCCAGCTGCTCGGATCCACCCAAGATCTGAGATCTTATCAAGGCTGACCCTTTTCTTCCGGTGAATCACGATTTGCGCAATTCCATTCTTAGCACAAGATGGTAAAACTTTCGACATGAAGCGAGCCTCCCCGGTTACCATGTTCTGGCTTCGATTACTGTCTTTTTGGAAAGTCTTACTTCGGTGTCCGAATTGCATCGCATTCGCAGAGCGCTAATCAGTTGCAGCGACAAACTTGGCCTCGTGGACTTTGCTGCTGGACTGGTCGCGAACGGAGTGCAGATCTACTCCACAGGTGGGACTCAGAAGCACTTGGTGGATCATGGGGTAGATGCCATCGATGTCACGCAGTACACCGGGTTTCCGGAGATGATGGACGGCCGGGTTAAGACTCTGCACCCAAAGATATTTGGTGGCATTCTCGCGCGGCGCGACAATGCTAGCGACTTGCTGTCCATGCAAGACGAAGACATCCATGGTTTTGAATTGGTCGTCGTTAACTTGTATCCCTTCGAAGCCACGATCAGTCGAGCGGGTGTGACTCGGGAAGAAGCGATCGAGCAAATTGATATCGGCGGTCCTTCGCTGATTCGTGCTGCCGCGAAGAACCATCACTGGGTCGCCGTCGCAACACGACCCGAGCAATACAGCTCCATACTATCAGAGCTCGAAGACCGGGGTAGCACTTCATTATCGCTGCGCCGCAAACTTGCAGCGGAAGCGTTTGCGATGACATGCAACTATGACCAAGCCATTGCCGACTACTTCCGCAGCGAGTCGACACAAGGTGAATTCCCGGCTCAATTGACCGTGCGACTGGAGCGTAAGAGTCAATTGCGTCATGGTGAAAACCCTCACCAAAAAGGGGCCGTGTACCGTATTGCGCGCGACCGTGCAGCCAGTGTCGTGAGCGCTCGGCACATTCACGGCAAAGAGCTTTCGTACAACAACATGCTTGACTTGGATAGCGCCTTGGCGATCGCCAAAAGCTTTGGACAGCCGGCTGCTGTGGTCATCAAGCACAACAACCCGTGTGGAGCTGCCACGAGCGAGCAGCTGGGATCAGCAACTCGAAAAGCTCTTGATGGTGACCCTGTAAGTGCTTTTGGAAGCGTGCTTGGATTCAACCGCACCGTCGACGTTGAAACTGCTGAGGCGTTAGTGGAACCAGGGCGTTTTATCGAAGCGATCATCGCGCCGGACTTTGAAGCGGGTGCAGTCGGTATCCTGACCACCAAACCCAAGTGGCGCGATAACGTTCGGCTAATGCAAGTCGGACGCTTAACGGAACAGGTACCTGAAATCTCAATACGATTTGTGGCGGGCGGCGCGCTGGTTCAAGAAGCGGATACTCTGCCGGCCTTCTATCCTCAATGGAAAACGGTAACCGACATCGATTTCCCAGAGGAGTTGCTCGACGATTTACGATTTGGCTGGGAAATGGTTCGGCATGTAAAAAGTAACGCCATAGTACTTGCTCGCGATACGTCTCTGGTGGGTGTTGGGGCGGGGCAGATGAGTCGTGTGGATAGTGTTGAGATTTCAATTCGCAAGGCTGGCGATCGGGCGGTAGGAAGCATACTGGCGTCCGATGCATTTTTCCCATTCCCCGATTCCATCGAAGCTGCAGCAGAAGCAGGAATCGCTGGCATTATTCAGCCCGGTGGTTCACGTAGAGACGACGAAGTGATCGCCGCTTGCAACCATCACCGCATCCCGATGATCTTCACCGGAGTCCGTCACTTCAAGCACTAATCCCCCGCGCATCAATGCTTCACTCCTATTGATGCTCGCACCAAAGCGAGCGCTCACCTATGTCGAATATCCTACAGCGGATTGTTGCAACTAAAAAACAAGAAGTGGAAATCGCTATACGCCAGCGACCACTTCGCGATTTGATGGCCGCGACGCAAGATACACCCACACCACGAGATTTCCTCGCCCCATTTCGGGATGCGCCGGCCATTCGCTTGATTGCGGAAGTAAAGAAGGCCAGCCCTTCGAAAGGGATCATTCGAAGTGACTTTGATCCAGTAGAAATTGCCAGAGCCTACGAGGCAGGAGGCGCCAGTTGCTTAAGCGTACTGACCGATGAGCAATATTTTCAGGGTCATCTCGACTACTTAAAAGCGGTAAAGACTGCGGTCTCGGTGCCAATTCTCCGGAAGGATTTCGTGGTTCATCCTTATCAAGTTTTCGAAGCTCGAGTGGCGGGCGCAGATGCCGTCCTGCTAATCGCTGAATGCCTCAGTCGCCAAGAACTGCGCGGTCTCTACCAACTCGTTCGCGAACTCGGCATGACCGCGCTGATTGAACTGCATGATCCAGCCAATTTGGATAATGTTCTGAATACTGGTACCGAATTGGTTGGCATCAACAATCGGGATTTAACCACATTTGAAGTCAACCTCGACCGTACCATTATGCTGCGTAAACGTATTCCTCAAGACCGAATCGTGATCGGCGAAAGCGGTATCGTCACGCACGCGGATGCCCTTAAGCTGCAGAACAGCAATATCCAAGGGATGTTAGTCGGTGAATCGCTAATGCGTTGCCCAGACATTCGCCAAGCAACTGCAGATCTTCTAAACGGCGTACCCGAAACCCTGTCTCCATGATTGTGCCGCGATAAGCCATGGTGCCTCCAGGTTACAACAGTGTATGGGCTCACACCCCAGCAACCGTTTGACATCGCGAGTCTAATCTCGGCACACTCCCAGCCTAAAAGCAGTCGCATCTTGCGAACAAGTTCGCGGTGGAAGCTTAAGAGTGCAATCGAGTCTAACGATTGCAGCGATTAAGCGCGAGCTATGCAAGGTGCAAATTAGTGCACCCAGCTGCGCGCCGCGAAGCAATCCCCTACAGTAATTACTAATGCGTTCCGCGATCACCTGACGACAGTGATTCTGGCTGCTAAACAACGGCTTGATCAGCTACATCTTGTGTAGCTTTCAGCTTAGTGAGTTGTAGGGCGGTTCTAACATTTAACTCTGACAGTTTGTCATAGGGTGTCGCCGAACCCCATTGCCCCGAGTTCGGTATCATCGTGATACATAGGAGTCGGTCAGTGGGGCATTCCAGTTTTTCTACAGCAGCTGAGAGACAGAATTTGAGCGGCTCGCTCAAACCTGGCAAGGTACTTAACGCGGACCTATGCGACAGCGGCGGTTCCGTGCTACTGCAAGCTGGCTCGCCAGTCACGCGGGAGTTGATTCAGCGACTCGCTGAGCAAGGCATCCGCGAAGTCTACTTGGATGACCAGCGAACCCAAAGCAACCGCCCCCCCGCCTCAGACTTCAGCGCCCCATACCTCCCATTGACCGAACGCCAGCTCGCGCAGAATTACGAACGCATCACTTCTGCATTGAACAATTTCGTGGATGAACTCAATGCGGGACGCTCGACGACCACCGACGAACTCGAAGAAATTGTGGCCAATTACCTTCAAGTCACCATGAAAGATGCAGGTGTGGTCCTTGCCGCCTGCATGGGACTCGACAGCGCCGAAGTCCACTCGCATGATCAGCAACTTCAACGACGCAGCGTCCGCATGGCGATGCTGGCAACGGTAACGGCAACGACGATGCAGTTGTCCGAACAGGATTGCTTGTCTGTGGGACTGATTGGCGCAATCCATGACGTTTCGCTCTACGGCCAACGTTACTCGCTCTACGATGACGACTACTATGAACATCCAGTCCGAAGCGTCGATATGCTGCGCGACACTTATGGCCTGTCCGATCAAATGCGACTGATCGTCGGTCAAGTTCACGAGCAATGCGATGGTAGCGGCTACCCGCATTCTCTCAAGGCGGCGCGCCTGCACCCGCTAAGTCGTTTGCTAAACATCGTGGATGCCTACCTGACGCTCATTGAGCCGCTAGAAATCGGCGAGCCAGGCTTCACACCTTCAGATGCACTTGCATAGCTCGCGCTTAATCGCTGCAATCGTTAGACTCGATTGCACTCTTAAGCTTCCACCGCGAACTTGTTCGCAAGATGCGAC
>JANPLP010000835.1:0-5046 GCA_031426595.1 Planctomycetia bacterium
GCGATCGTGACCAGCGATCTAAGTTCTGCTAGAACTTTCACACAGCAAGTGGATTCGGCAGCGGTGATGGTCAATGCTAGCACCCGCTTCAATGACGGAGGCGAGTTTGGTTTGGGCGCTGAGATCGGAATTAGTACCGACAAATTCCACGCTCGCGGCCCCTGTGGTTTAAAAGAGCTTACTAGTTACAAGTACGTGGTCTACGGATCGGGACATGTGCGAAAGTAGTAGACGTTCGGGCGGCCAGCGGGTTTAAGATCATTCAAGGTCCAAGGAGGGCGTTATGGCAGACGATGCACTAAGTCGCAATGAGGTCGAAGACCTGTTGCGTTCAATCGACGCAGGCGAGAAAAAGAAGAAGCCGTCCGCTCCGCCCGCAGCTCCCGTTAAACCAACTGCTCCCAAACCAAGCTCGGCGCTCGATATGGAAGCCAAGGCGGAAGCGCTGCTTGCGGGCGCCAGCGCTTCTGCAGGCGCGAAAACTCAAGCCCAGCGTCAACGTGTGGTCGCTTACGATTTCAAACGTCCCGAGCGAGTAGGCAAGGAGCAGATGCGTGCCTTCCAGTCGCTGCATGATGGGTTTGCGCGAAATTTCGGTGCGTCGCTGTCCGCTCTGCTACGCACCATTGTGGAAGCCAAACTGATCAGTGTGGATCAGCTAACGTACAGCGAATTTGTGTACAGCCTCGAAATTCCGACGTGCTTCAATCTGCTGAAGCCTATGCCGCTGGAAGGAAACTGGATCCTCGATATCAGCCCCGCGCTGCTTTATCCCATCATCGATCGTATGTTGGGCGGCGCTGCGTCCCCCGAATCGGCACTCAAACGACCGCTGAGCGAAATTGAGATTCGCTTGACCACGCGTATCACTTCAGCCTTCCTCCGCGATCTCGCTATTGCTTGGTCGAATGCGGTGGCGCTGCGCGTTGAAGTAGAACGCATCGAAAGCAATCCGCAGTTGGTTCAAATCGTGCCACCGAACGAAGTGGTGATCTTGGTCAGCTTCGAATTGACAATGGGAAAAACTCGAGGCATGGTCAATCTCTGCATCCCGTTCAATACCATCGAACGGATCGGATCGAAACTGACCAACAACAGCTGGATTGGTTATGCATCTTCGCGCAGCACCGAGGCCAGTCAAAAGCAGATCACGAATCTAATCGGCGAATCGGTTACTGAAGTGGTGGTAACTTTGGCGCGCTCTACCCTGCGCGCAACCGACTTGCTGAATCTGCAAGTCGGTGACATCGTAAGCACCGAGAAGGATATTCGCGAGCCGCTGGATGTGGAGATTCAAGGGCTGGTGAAGTTCACTGCTAAAGCGGGCGCGCTTAAAGGCAAGAAAGCGATCGAACTGGTGGGAGTGAATTCTGAGCTCGCCGAGCCAAAGGTCAGCTGAGTCGACTCTTAGGTTCGAACTTCTATTACACTGGCTACGTTAGCTTTTCCGTAGCCGCCGATTTGTTTGGCAAGTCAGCACGCCAAGTCAACACGCCAAGTGAACGGCAAAGTTCGTGACTTGCAACTCGAACATCTGCTCGCCAAGTGGTGTCACAATCCGCTGATCGAGTAAAAGCAAGTGTCTAGAACAGGGAATAGAGCAGCGAATGAACGCGCGACAATTGGAAAAACTGGGTGTGCCAGCGTTTTGCACTGGAGAAGCGATCGTCGCGATCCAGCGACTGGTAAGCGAGGATAAGTCCCGAAGCAAGACGATCAAAGAAGTGGTAAAGCAAGTGGTTGCGTCGCCGCAAGATTTCTTGACCGATGATCATTGGGGTGAACTTGCGCGCAGTCTTGCCACCATGGGCCTTGAACCGACAGCCCGCGAGCCCATTAAATATCCGACTTGGGGTACCGAGATCGATCCTGCCGCGCATGCGCAAATGCGATTGGCGTGCGAGTTGCCGATGGCGGTTGGAGCAGCGCTGATGCCTGATGCGCACGTCGGTTATGGCTTGCCTATCGGCGGTGTTCTGGCGACTGAAGGGGCCGTAATCCCTTACGCCGTAGGGGTCGATATCGCTTGCCGTATGAAGCTGTCGATCCTCGATATTGAAGTCAACCAGCTTTCCAAAAACCCATCGCGATTCGAAGATGTCTTGAATCGTGGAACGCGATTCGGAATCGGGTGCGAGCATGAGAAGCCGCAAGATCACGCGGTCATGGATAAGGACTGGACGGTTTGTCGCGTGACGCGCGAGAAGAAAGATATCGCGAGACGACAACTGGGCACAAGCGGTTCAGGGAATCACTTTGTCGAGTTCGGAACGTTGACGCTGGATGTGCGAGATGAACAACTGGGGCTCGATGCCGGGACTTACACAGCTCTGCTCAGCCACAGCGGTAGTCGCGGCACCGGTGCATCGGTTTGTTCAACCTATAGTGCCATTGCGCGCAGTCGACTGCCTCGCCAGTTTGATA
Organism: Planctomycetia bacterium; assembly: GCA_031426595.1. Lineage (GTDB taxonomy): Bacteria > Planctomycetota > Planctomycetia > Pirellulales > Pirellulaceae > Aureliella. The sequence continues at coordinate 2,425 of JANPLP010000835.1, forward strand.
CCAAGTTTGGCTATCTAGCCTGGTTGGGCCTAGCAAGCGAAGCAGGACAAGAATACTGGTCGGCCATGAATTTAATGGGTGACTACGCAGCCGCCAATCATGACGTAATTCATCGACTGGTTAGTAAGCTGTTGGGCGCAAGAATCGTCACCGGTGTTGAGAATCATCACAACTTTGCTTGGAAAGAACAGCATCAAGGTCGGGAACTGATCGTTCATCGGAAGGGAGCTACGCCAGCCGCCAAGGGTGAAATGGGGATGATTCCTGGTTCGATGGCTACGCCTGGATTTGTGGTGCGAGGACGCGGTAATACTGCGAGCCTCCAGTCGGCTTCGCATGGAGCGGGACGATGCATGAGCCGGACCGCGGCACGTAGCAAGTACAAGTGGAAAGCGGTTCGAAACGACTTGATTGAGAAGGGGATCCGCGTCGTATCAGCCGGCGCGGATGAGGCACCGGGTGTTTACAAAGACATCCACCAAGTCATGGCGGCTCAAGCCGAACTGGTCGAAGTGATCGCTCGTTTCGACCCAAAAATTGTCAAGATGTGCGACGACGATAGCCGCGCCGAAGACTAGTACTTACTTCAGCATTCGAGCGTCCGGGCTCCGTCTCGATTACAGTTTGTAATCGGGCTACTTGATGCTCGACTGTTGGAGAGAGTTGTGTCTCACACAAGTCCAGCCAGCAGTCAGGAAATGTCGTCAAGAATTCAGAGCAACAAGTCGGATAAGGACATGGACCAGGATTGATAGATCGCATTCAGATACACGAATTCTTGATTCGAACCGGAACTCTGTTGCACCAGTACGGGACACCCTCACATCGACTTGAAAGAGTGATGTCACAGATGGCTCGGTCGCTGGGAGTTGAAGGTGTGTTTTTATACACACCGACGGCGTTGGTGATTTCGATCACCGACACGGAAGGTGAATGCACCTACCTGCGCCGTGTCAATTCAGGTTCCATCGACGTTGACAAACTGATTCGGTTCGATGAGACGCTTGAAGAATTGGAAGCCCGAACGATTACGCTCGCGCAGGCCGCTCAGCAGCTGGAGAACATCGCGACTGATCCGCCGCCTTATCCTGATTGGGTCACGATTTTTGCGTGCGCATTGTCCTGCGCAGCAGTGGCGGTATTCTTTCGAGGCAATCCGCAGGAGATTATTTTCTCGGCTTGCATCGGATTGTTTGTCGCGGTTCTCGAAACGCTACATGCCAGGCGAGGCTGGGAGCCGGGATTTCTCGAGCCGGTAACTGGCTTTTTATCAGCGATCGCTGCGTTAGCGGTCGCGCGGTTTATCGTTCCCATCGATGATCGCTTGGTGACATTGGCAGGATTGATCATCATGATTCCCGGCTTGAAGCTCACCATTGCTATGACCGAGTTGGCCGTTGGCCACCTGTCGGCTGGCGTAGCGCGATTGGCGGGCGCGTGCGTGTCGCTGTTGACGATTACAGTGGGGGTGGCCATCGGTTGGCGAGTTGCTGGAGGCTGGCGAAATTTGCCGATACCTACAACTTGGCAATTGCCTGATTGGTCGCAATGGTTGGCGATTGCCATGGCACCGATAGCGTTTTCTATTGTGTTCAAAGCGCGTTGGCGTGTGTGGCCGACGATCACCGCGGTATCGATTGCAGGTTTCTTGGCAAGCATTACCTGCGGACGCATCTGGGGAATTGAAGTCGGAGCATTCTGCGGCGCGCTGGTCGTCGGAGCTGGCAGCAACTTATACGCGAGAATTTTTAATCGTCCGGCACTAGTTCCACTAACACCCGGAATCATCGTGCTGGTTCCGGGCTCGCTGGGTTACAGATCGCTAACGGCATTCCTGGATCGACAGACGATGATCGGCATTGACTTTGCATTCAACATGATCATCGTTGCGATTGCGTTAGTGGGCGGGATTCTGACCGCCAATGCGATGGTTCCTCCCAAACGCATTTTGTAGTGAGCGGTCACGTGTCGTCGCTGACGAATTACTTGATTGCTGAGAATTCCGACTTGGCAAATTCGGCGTATCGCTCTGCAACTCGGCCAACTTTTTCATCCCCCGCATGCAGAACCACTCGATAGCGGAAAATCAACTTTTCCCCCTGCTTGATGCGAACTCCGTCGGTCTGTTCTTTAGCGCCCGTGAAATGGTACTCGCCGAACGGATTGGCGGCGAACAATCCATAGGTGCGGACGTGCCAGCGATTCGGATGATGAAAGGTACTTGGGTGGCAGAGGATAGCCACGCCCAGGGTCTCTGAGGCCACGGGGCCAAAGTAATCGACCCACTCAGCAGGTTGCCCCCATGCGGCTGAATCAACTTGCCCAGCGCTGTTGATAATCTTGCCTCCCTTCTTAGCGTCTACTTTCATCGATTCAGCAACACGAACTCCGAACGTTCCCTCCTTGGTATCGCCGAAGTGAACGTCACCTTCTGTAGCTCGCAATTCAATCTCGCAGTCGACCCAGTTAGCCGATGCGTCAGCACCGAATGTAAATCGTCGGCTGTCGCTAAGTACTTTTTCACCGGCGGGGGATTTCCATAGATTGCGGCTGCCGATGACTGCGGTTTTGCCAGCTGATTTTTCTGTGAATTCAAGATGCTCAGTGATCCCACCTTTGCCT
>JANPLP010000836.1:0-4839 GCA_031426595.1 Planctomycetia bacterium
TCACGCCGCGTTCGTCGAGGTTCTCAAGCCACATTTGGACAAAGCGCTCGTTGTCGATTACTGGGCTGGCAAGTAATGCGATGCGAGACTGGATTGCGTACCAGTGTTAGGTGGCAAACAATAGGCAGCCGCTAGTCGTGTTACCTTCTTTATCATCCGAGCAGATCGTAGCGCTGCGGCCGTCGATTTCACGACCGCAGCCCAGCCTTACGCCGATCGAAGTGATTGCTGAGATGGAAGCGGCGGACACGGCAGGTAACCTTGCAGAGGTCACCACCATACTCCTGCGCGGAAGTGAATGCAGTTTTCGTTGCACGATGTGTGACCTCTGGAAAGCGACGCATCTTGGCCCGACTCCAGCCGGCAATATCCCGGCTCAAATTCAGTCCGCGCTCAGCTCCTGTTCTATGACACCAAGCCCTGATCGAATGCGGTGGATCAAGCTCTACAACGCCAGTAATTTCTTTGCTCCCTACAATGTACCCACAGAAGACTTGCCCGCTGTCGCAGAACTCGTTCGCCTATTCGATCGTGTGGTGGTCGAGAATCATCCGCTGTTAGTTTCCGCTCGCATTCCCCAGTTCGCGGCTCGATTGGACGGACGCTTGGAAGTTGCGATGGGCCTTGAGACTGTCGAGCCAGCTGTGCTCGAGTCGCTCAACAAGCAAGTCACGGTTGAGCAAATTCGTCGCGCAACCGAGAGGCTTGTCGACGAAGACATCGATGTGCGGTTATTCGTTTTGTTGCGGCCGCCGGGCTTGGGTGAGCGCGCCGGGATAGAAAGCTGCTTGGCGTCGATTGACGCTGCGCGGCAGTGGGGCGCACGGCATGTAAGTATTATCCCTCTGCGAGGAGGCAACGGCGCGCTGGAACATCTCCAAAGCCAAGGGCACTTTGAACCCCCGTTGGCTTCTTCACTGGAAACGGTCTTAAGTTCCAGCCTCCGGAAGTCGCCTTTAGTGATTACAGCCGATACATGGGACTGGAACTCTCTTCGCGGTGTGTGCTCGAAGTGCGCCGCTCCACGACTAGCCGCCTTGGAGCGATCCAACTTGACTCAGATTATGCAACCCATTCTTCGTTGCACCGACTGCGAGCCGCGTTAAAAACTCTTTCGGTCAGGCTTGGCAGCTTCTTTTGCTTTGCCGTCCCCAAAGATCTTGAACGGAAGTTGGAAAAGGTCGAAACTCATGGGTGGTGCAACATCGTTTTCATCCGGAACAACTGCCTGCGCCAGAGGCCGAAACTCAAGATCGACTGTCCCCACCAGCGCCAGACGCTCAGGCAACTGAGTAAGATGAACCTGTCCTCCGCGGAACCAATCGATCCAAGGAGCGGAGTACTGCTGCGGGGGTCCAATCTTTCCATTTTGCATTAAAACCCCATCGCGCCACGCGGAACTCGTCCACCAACCATTGCCCCCTGCGCCTTCCTGGGTCGCTCGACCACCAGCGCGACCACCAGCAAACGGCTCGTAGCGAAACTCGCCACCAAGCGGGCATTGCAAACGCACATCGAGCAGTTGCTGTGCAACTTCAAGAGATTGTTCCCCAGGCACTTTGAGTTGCTGCTGCAAACTATCAAGCAACCTTGCGTTGCCGTGCGATGCAGACCAACCGCGCTCGTACCACTGGCCGTTGATCCAAGAGGATACCTTGGTGCCTTGCAAGTTGCTAACTCGCAAACGGGCCTGGGCATTGTCCGGCGCAGTCAGTGTCGCAAGCTGCGGAATGGTGTTTTCAATGATTGTTCGATCAAACGATAGAAGGCTGAAGCCGCCACCTTGCCAGCGAACCAGTCCACCAAGTAACCGCGAGTATCCAGCGTAGTCTGGAGGCCCGCCGCCCAGTCCCAGAGGGAGTTGGTCGAGCAAGCCGGGCATAGGCCAAGTCCCGATGTAGCCAGGCACTGCCTGAAGTGCGCGGAGGATCTTGATCAAGCCCTTCGTGTCCTCTGGCACCGGAGGCAACATGTCTTTGACACCTGCAAAGAGGTGATAATCTTGCGTTGGCCGACCGAGCGGATTGACACCGCTCATGTGCAACTGAAGCGAAGCAACATCATCTTGAGGCAGCGTTATCTCAACCTGCGTCGCAGGCCCCAAGAGATCTGCAAGCCACCCGTATTTTTCTTTACCAAATGGAGCTACGTAGCCCTCAACCGCGATACGCTCAACATTGGGCTGGCCCTCGACTGCAAAACGCCGCAAGCCAATCAACAGCGGATCCATCTGACGCCACTGGTCTCGATAAAATGTCGCGATTTTGTTGTAACCATCGAGTTCAACATCATTCACGTTGCCAAGTTCCACATCTGCGATCGGCAGGAATGATCCACGCGCACCGCGCAGCGAATCGATCCACCGCCCTCGGCTATTCAGCGTGCGGGCTCCATCGGCTCGCTCGTCAAACCAAGCGGGCAGCAGTCCGGCAACTTGCATCTCAGCCACGTCGTCCGCCGTTACTCCTTCAGCTCGCGCGGCCGCGCTGGCTACTTCGGCAATCTCCAGATGTGCAATCGATTCAAGTCGGCGGCGCAATTCGATTTGATACTGCGGACCGACCAGTTGATGAAAGAACTCCGGGGAAAAGAACGCGAACACACTGTATTCGTTCGTCGTCGGCATCCAGGCGCGCGACCACTGGAACGACGGCAGGGTCGCTAGAGAGGGTTCGCCTCCGCCGACTTCCAGAAATCGCCGCATGAGCGTGCTGCTCGTGGTCACGAACACGTAGTTGCCATCTGCTGCCATAAACGAACGCAAACGATTGTCAGGCGTGGTGAGCATCGACACATCGCGCCCTGCGATCTGCACTGTTTCAAGCGATGCATCTGCATTGGCTTTTAAAGCGGCTTTACGATCTCCTTGCATGGAAGTCATCAGCAAGCCGGGGTTCTTTGTTTCAAACAACGTCCCCAGACTGGCACCTTCTTTGAGATAGAGATCCGTTCCGATCAGTGACATATCATCAATCAACTTATCACCAAACATCTTAGCCAGCGCTGTCAGCTTCGCGCCCAGCATCCGCTCTAACCTCGCGTTCGCTTCGTAATTAAAACCGCGCATCAGTACGGCTTGAGCCAGATCGCCTCCAAACCGCGTCGATAACTCTTGAAACCACACGTAGTTATTGAATGAACCAAATCGTAAGTAGAAACATTCTGGCGGGACACGCGACGCCATGGCTTCCACTTCCAAGTGGGCCGGTACAGGAGGCAACGATGGAGGAAGCCATTCTGGTACCGACGGGGGTGCAAGGTCAGCAGGCGATGCCGAACTCGCACTGCGCAACACGTCTTCCAACATTTCGTCGCGTAGCGGTTCAATCGCCGCCAGCAGCGCAAGTGTGTCGAGCGGCTGCGCGAGCGAATTACTTTCTGCCGCATCCTTCTCGGGCGCGGGCGGGTCGAGATCGACATAGTCCATGCCAAACCGCCGCGCTAACATGCTGGTCAAGTACTTCTGCACCAGCGCTGGATGATCGCCCGCAGCCACTGTTTGCTGCGCCGCCGCAACATATTCTTTCCACCACGCCAACAGCAGCGGCTGATGCAGTGCAGGTTCCCGAACGGAAGCTACTGTTAGCCTTTGCTGTATATCCCCGAGCAACTGAATATTCAGCGGTCCAGAGTCTCGATATAAAGCGGTGATGCGAACTGACACTGGAATCTGTCGCTTTTCTTGACCACGAATAGCGTTCCGCAATCGATCGACGAGCGCCCCACCGCCAATCAATCGACCGCCTTGCTGAGGTGGTTGCTCTGACACTTCCACAGTGCGGACGGTTACAGCCGGATAAAAGAGTCGATCCTCTGCATCTTGCACCAACACACGAACGGTCTCGGCATTAAATCCTGCTGGTAATGGTACTTCCATCGACAGAACACCAAACGGCTCACCTTCGACAGCTCGAGCCACTTGAGCGTCAAATTGCCCTGGTACGAGCTGCCCTGGTGCAATTTGGCGAGGGGCAAGGGGGCCTTGAGGCCGAACGATCTGGGCATGTGCAAGCGAATGTGCATTGAGCAAAGTGCCTAGTACACATCCAACCAAGCGCCAGTGAATTAACATCTGCGAATCCATTACTTTGCGTGAACACATTCTGCATAAGCTCAGAATGCGGAAAGCTTCTCAAAACGAAACTTCTAACTTAACACGCAAGCCGCATTCCTGCACGACACCCACTCCATTGCTAGCGACGTGATGAGTCGAGATGCGACGCGATGCGCCCCTAGTTGCTCTCGCTCCCAATCCGCTTCAAAAGCTCCATTAACTCGGCTTTTCCCAAGCTCTTGACCGCTGCAGCGCTTCGTTCCAGCGAGCCCTGCGCCGGGCGGCTTCATCGCTACTCATGATCGGCTCAAATACACGCTCCGACTGCCAGATCGATTGAATCTCGTCCATGCTGCTCCAAAAACCAACTGCCAAGCCTGCAAAGAAGGCGGCACCCAGCGCGGTCGTTTCAATCACCTGAGGTCGCACCACTGGCGACTGAAGAATGTCTGCTTGAAACTGCATCAACAGATCGTTCGCACACGCGCCACCGTCGACTCGCAACTCGTTGATTTCAATTCCAGAATCGCTCTTCATCGCCGTTAACACATCTGCGACTTGAAAGGCAATTCCCTCGAGCGCCGCGCGAGCCAAATGCGCGGAAGTCGTACCGCGAGTTAGTCCTACGATCGTGCCTCGCGCGTAAGCGTCCCAATGGGGCGCGCCCAGACCAGCGAACGCGGGTACCAAATAAACTCCGTCACTGTCTTTAACCGAAGCCGCCAATGCTTCCACTTCCGAAGACGATTTGATGATCCCTAAGCCATCGCGCAGCCATTGAATCG
>JANPLP010000837.1:0-4697 GCA_031426595.1 Planctomycetia bacterium
CGTCGCTGGCCGATGTGGCAGATCCCCTGACCAGAAAGCCCAGGCAATGCTAGGAAATGCAAGTAAAATCGGCACAAAGCTGCTGAAATGCCCAAAAATCTGACTAACCTGGGACTGAAGGGGTGCGGGAAAGAGCGACCGCTGTGGATGACCTGAATCAAAATTTCGCTGGCAAACTGTGAGTTAAAAAGATGTTGAAACGAATCGTGTTGTGCTTGTTTGTTCTAGTTGGCACATCCGCGGGAACACGTGCGCAAGAGGCGATTGCGGAAGCGACTGTAGTTCCAGCGGAAGGCGAGGCAGTTGCATCGGAGGCAACGAAGGCGAAGGGAATGCGTCCACTAACGGTAGCAAGTGAATTGATTGGCGAGACGAAGATCACTGGCACGCTGGTCGATTCGTCGGCTTTGCAGATGAAGACATCATTTGGCGAAGCCCAAATCCCGCTGACCGAGATCGCGGGAGTGCGTTTTGCCACTGGCGACGAAACGTCGACCACGGTCGTGATGCTCAACGGCGACTCGATTACCGGTGCAACCGAGACAAAATTTATTACGGTGGAGACAGAATGGGGAACCGCCAAGATCAACGGATCTAGCCTTGTCTCCATGCTGTTCGTTCCCGGCCTGCAATGGGAGAGTTCGAATGGTTTGAACGGCAAGCGTTGGTCTTTAGTCGAAGCCAAACCGAGTCCCAACGCTCTACCTAATTTCAATTCACAGCCCAGGTCCAGTGCGCCAATCGGCTCGCCCAACATGAACTCAGTCAGCCCTGGAAACTTTGGAAATGGTACCCCTTCCGCCATTCCACCGAACTTCAGCACTCCGGGCGCGGTCGGCCCAAGTATTGGCCCAAGCATCGGTTCAGGGCCGAGTCCATTTCGCTGAAAGAGCGATGGCCGGTACGCCATGAGCTGAACTGCAATAGGCCAAACACTTCCTATCTCGCCGCGAAATTAACTTTATGGGTGGCAGACTCAAGAGCACTAAATTGAGCTGCCATTTTCTTTTGGTACAGATCGTTCGATCCCAAGTTCGTAAGGGTTCCGGTCTGGCCTGTTAGTCCCTACAATCTTGCGACGAGTACCGCCGAATTTGGCCGGTTTTTTTGGGGTCGGCGACAGCTTTCTGGGTAAGCCAGCTTTTCTGGGTAACAGAGTTATGAAAGTTTTGATCATTGGTAATGGTGGTCGCGAGCACGCGCTGGCTTGGAAAATCAAACAGAGCCCGCGGGTGACGGATGTTTTCGTCGCCCCTGGCAATGCAGGAACAGCTCGCGATGCGGTCAACGTTCCCATAGCAGCAGAAGATATCGCTGGACTGATCAAATTTGCGAAGTCCGAGCAGATTGGCTTGACCGTGGTCGGTCCCGAAGCTCCATTGGCTCTGGGAGTTGTAGATGCCTTTGAGTCGGAGAAGCTCCGCATCTTTGGGCCCTCCCAAGCCGCGGCTCAACTAGAAGCAAGCAAAGCATTCTGCAAAAATCTATTGCGACAAGCCGATGTTCCCACCGCGGACTTTCAAGTTTTCCGCGATCCCGACGACGCGATGCGATTTATCAAAGGTCGGTTTCCTGGCGAGCGTGATCGCTGCCCGGTGGTGGTGAAAGCCGATGGTTTGGCGGCCGGCAAAGGAGTCATCGTTTGCAAGCGCCGCGACGATGCGCTCGACGCGATCGATCGAATTTCGCGCCGAAAAGAATTCGGTAAAGCCGGTTCGCAAATGATTATCGAAGAACGATTAGAGGGCCCCGAGGCTAGCGTGCTGGCGATCACTGACGGCCGCACGATACTTCCCTTGCCTCCAGCGCAAGATCACAAACCGGCATTTGACGGCGATGCCGGTCCCAATACGGGTGGCATGGGGGCTTACTGCCCAACACCTGTGGTCGATGACGCGCTGATGGCATGGATCGAAGAGCACGTACTGGTGCCAACGGTGCACACCATGAAACGCAACCGCAAGCCATTCCGTGGAGTACTCTATGCTGGCTTGATGATTACGCCTCAATCAGGTCCCAAAGTACTGGAATACAACTGTCGCTTTGGCGACCCTGAGTGCCAACCGCTGATCATGCGATTGAAAAGCGACCTGATGGACATTCTGGAAGCTGTTGTCGACCAAAAACTTGATCAAATCGATGCACCGGAGTGGGATCCTAGACCTGCGATCTGCGTCGTCATGGCCAGCCAAGGTTATCCGGGCGATTACAAGAAGGGGCTGCCGATTACTGGTATCGAAGCTGCCGATGAATTGCCCGACGTCAAGGTATTCCACGCTGGAACACGCCTAGAGAACGACGTAGTGCTCACAGACGGCGGACGCGTGCTGGGTGTTACCGCAGTGGGCGATTCGATTTCTGTTGCTAAGTTAAACGCTTACACAGCGGTACAAAAAATTCGATGGGCAGGCGCCTGGTGCCGCAAGGACATCAGCGACAAAGCGCTCCAGTACATGACTCAGCAAGCCAACGAGTTGAGCTGAGCAGCGGGACCTGCTTGCCCTGCGGAGCCTGCACCGCTCGAAGTAGCGGCGCATATTCCACTTGCGAATCACGGCTTCCTTTTCAGCTGGTAACAAACAAATCGGCGAACTCGGGTTCGTCTAGCATTAGATCGCTCGCTCGTTCGGCCAGCGCGGAAATCGTTAGCATCGGGTTGCAGGCGATCGAAGTGGGCAGGATGGCGCCATCGACAACGTATAAGCCACGGTGAACTCGCGCTGTTCCAGTCCGGTAGTCTAAGTCGCCGCCGTTGCAGCCATCGAAAACTTGCCCTTTGTGATTAACGACTCCGTGCAGCGGATCGTCGGCCATGGCGCAACCTCCGAGCGGATGAACCGAGATCATTTTGTCGCCGAAAATTCTTAGGAAGCGATACTGCCCACCTAAGGCTCGCCCGATCTGTTCGAATTCGGATCGTATCAATTGCCGATATTCACTTTCGAGCAGGCCGGGCCATTTGACTTGGCCAAAACCTCGTTCATCGAGTGTGATGCGACCGCCTGCTCCGTCGTGCCCCATTCCCAGCAGAATCTGCGTATGTTCCATTTTTGGATCGAGCATGAGTGTGCCGATCGCGTTCGCATAGGCTCGCGCTGCGGCACCTTCCTGAATGAGTACACGACCGGCTAGTGGTCGATAAGGATAGTCTATGTTCGATTGAATCGTTGGACCGACTGGTGGACATGGTGCTTCGTACGCGGATTGACCTGCAACCCCCGTACGACATTGACTCTTAGTGATGAAGCCGAGCGCATCCCCATTGCCTGTCCAGCCGAAACCCAGTCGCTGGGAAAGCTGCATGCACTCCGACTGAGACCGCAGCAACAGTTCGGAACTCCCAAGACTCCCCGCTCCCAGAATTAGAACGCGGGTCGTCGTTGAACCAGGGCAGTGAATAAAGGTGCCATCGCCGCTGGCGCGGGAAACGGTAAAGTGAACTCGGTAGCCGACGTTTAGTTTCTCGATGCGATGCACTTCTGTTTGCGTGAAGAACTCTGCGCCTGAACGCCGCGCCATCGGGATGTAATTCATCGCTAACGTATTCTTCGCTCCAACATTGCAACCCGACAAGCAGTCTCCGCAGTCAATGCACGCGCGCTGCCTCATGCTTTGGCGGTTAATGACTGGCAAGCCATGGGACTGGGAGCGCGTGATCGTTAGCAAAGCGGGCTGAAACCGCGCTCCGCGATACGCCAGACGCTCCGCTGCGACCCGCTGCGCGAGCATTTTCGAACTGTAATCGAGCTGCTCAACTTTCGCTCCCAGCTCAGCGATCGCTAGCTCGTAATAAGGATCCAAGTAGGCTCGATCTCGCAGCAATTGGGGCCACATGGACTGATGAAAAATGTCTGCGTCAGGGCGGTAAGCGACGTTGGCATTGATCAGCGAAGAGCCCCCGAGCCCTGAGCCAGCCAGGATCGTAATTTCTTCGAACTGCCTGACATCAAAGAGTCCAGTTGGATCGTTCGTTTCCCCTTTGTTTCGACCGAGCAATTCCAATCGCGATCCGCTGGTCACCTCTTTCAATCGATCAGGGTAAGTACCAGGTATCCATTCGCGCCCCCGTTCAAGCACTCCCAGCCGCCCGCCTGGACGCAGTGCTGCTGCCAGCCGCGCGGCGGTGATGGAAGCTCCATAACCAGACCCAATAATGAGCACGTCGAAGTGAAAGGGACTCTGTCGCGCAATGGGCGCGAGCAAGCGTTCAAATGGAGCGCTGAGTTGCCCACCGAACTCGGACATGTTCGCTTGGTAGTCGCCAATTGCAGCCGCTTTAAAGCTCGAACCGCCCGTTTGTCGGCGGCTAATCATTGTGCCAACGGTGCTCGCCGGGACATCCGCTTTCGCAGCCGAACAAGCGGTCGCTGCGATGGCAGCAACTGACAGACGCAGCGCCGCTCGCCGGTCCATCGCTGGCTCCGATCCATCTGCAACGTTAGCACGCTGTGGAGGTGATTCTGAGTTGTTCGCGGACATAAAGCTATCAATTGCGTTGTCGATCCTCGTGAAATTCACAGGGAGTTCGACAACTAAGAATGCAACGATCTTACACAACCAGTCTGATCGACGATGCACACGGCCCAACGTCGGTATTTTCAAATGGGGTCGAAAAGTCAACGCAGAGCTATCGATTTTTTGCTTAATCAGTGGCTCAGCGAGCAATGCTGTGATTGATACGGATCGAAAGTCGTGGG
>JANPLP010000838.1:0-2133 GCA_031426595.1 Planctomycetia bacterium
AACGCGTTCAGGACATGCCGCACTCGGATCCGTATCGTGCTCGAGCGGCAGCATTAAATATTATCCCGACTTCTACCGGCGCAGCATCAGCGGTAGGTTTGGTGATTCCGGAATTGAAGGGTAAGCTGACCGGAATCGCGATGCGAGTCCCCGTTGCAACGGGAAGTGTTGTCGACTTGACCGTCAACCTCAAAAAGGATGTGACCGTTGCCGATATTAACGCCGCAATGAAAGCCGCCGCAGACGGGCCGCTCCAAGGAATTCTTTGCTACACCGAAGATCCCATTGTCAGCAGCGATATCATCGACGATCCACACAGCAGTATCTTCGCTGCTGACTTCACACAGGTTCTTGGCGATAAAGGCAAGTTCGCCAAAGTTGTCTCGTGGTACGATAACGAATGGGGATATAGCTGCCGAACGACTGACCTGTGTGCTCGATTGGCAAAGTTCCTCTAGTTCGTCCGATCCTGATCACCCTACTTTTGTTCCGCCCCAGCCCTCGGGCTGTTGCATTCGTAGGGAGCGGGAGCGCCATCATCCGCCGCAGGCGTTAGCCAAATGGTACTCGTCTTGTTGAGCGGAACGGCGCAAGCGGACTGTTGATTTAATTAGCCGTACCGCGTTAGCGGCGGTTACCCAGTCGCAAACCGAGGCTAACGCCAATCGGCTGATGACGGTGTTACTGTTTTCTATTAAATCAACAGCCCGCAAGCCGTCCGGTGAGTGAACAGTCAATGCAGCGACCAATGCGGAGTGTTATAAAGCAGAATCGCGTGCGACCAACGGAAGAGTCCCCACCCCTCCGCGGCCGCACGCGAACCGCGTGGCGGCAAGCTCTGAAAAGCACTGAATTACGACGCCAATCCCATCCCCTTCCAGTCTTCGCTATTTATCGCGTCCATCAACGCGTCGAGTGCTAAGTCGATCGACTTGGACGATATTGAGTCCTCGTTCTCTCCCTTGACTAGATCTTCGAGTACCGAAGCGATGTGATCGAGTGATTCTGAGTTACTATGCGAAGCGAAAATCGTTGGGGCTTGATCGTCACTTGCAAGCTCTGTGACGCTGATTGATTCTTGGCCGTCTACGTTATCGTTTGAGTTCACGCGAATCGTCAACACGAACGAGAAGCTTGCCGGGTCGACGTCCCCCCGCACGCTCGAAGTGGCAACGATCGGCGTTGTCGTCGAAGGATTCGCGACAACAAACATACTGCAGTTCGATTGCAGTTGAGTCCAAGTCAACGGTGCGGGATGGGAGGTCCCCCATGGATTCACAAGCGTAAAAGTTTGGGTTGATGCGTTGTATCCTGTGACGGTATACGCATGGCCGCCGACCAGTCCACCTGCTGAAGCTCCTGTCAGTGTACCGATCGTCACCGCTTTGTTCGTGTTCAAGGCGGCGATGAGCGCGGTCTGTCCCGCGCCGTCTAGACTATGGTTCGTCGAGTTATAACCGAGCACCTGAGCGTTGACGGCTCCCATCCATCCCCCTTCGATCGAAGCATAGGTGTTGGTTCCATTGCGACCAGACTTGCCGGTTGCGTTCCATTGTGCGTAAGCTTTCTCGGCCAATGCAATCCACAACGTGTTAGAAGCATCGTTGACTGGCGAGCCCATTCCCGAATACGCAAGCACGCTGTTGGAAAACGTAGGAAGTTGACGATTCACGGTAACGTAGTCGGCGATTCCCGCACTTGCGTAGAATCGTACGGTGAAAGTATTGTCGCCGTTATCGATAAACATATTGGAGACGGCGGTAGGATTTCGGTCCGCGATGGAACCTAGCGACGCGATAAAGTAGCAATCGCCGAGCTGTCCTTGCTTCATGTTCAATCCCGAAGGGGTCCCATTGAACAAGTTCCCTAAAGCCCCCTGGTAGCTAAACGAGGAACTAGTCAACGTTGGAAGGTCGACCCCGAGGAACCACTTTTCGACAAGATTGTTCAGCAAAGTGGACGATGCGCCCGCTGCCAGATTACCAGCAGTTTGCCCTAGAAAAAGATTGTTGGCTGGATTTGTGTTGACAACATTAGGCGACGATTACGATTTCTCTTATAATCATGAACTAATACTTTAAGTTATGTTAAGTAAATTATTATTTAGAAATCAAGATAAAAAACAATTAATTA
>JANPLP010000839.1:0-4631 GCA_031426595.1 Planctomycetia bacterium
ATCAATATGGAAAGCGCCGTATACACCACGCCGCTCGCCGCGAACAAAACCCTTTACATCGCCAATCGCAACCGCATCTACGCTCTCGAGCAAGGTGCCCAAGCGAAGGTAGAGGATGCCAAATAGCTTTCAGTAAAGAAGTCGTAGCTCTTGCGGTTTAGTCTGCAGAATTGAGCGAAGCCAATCGATCTATCGGCGAGCAACCCACTGCTCGCCGATTTTTTTTGCTTGATGCTTGCCTCCGCGATGGAGCCCGCGTTTAAAGCGCAGCATTGAGAAAGGCAATTGTGGAAGAGACGGACATTGAAGAGCTTCTTTGAATCTCGGTGCCTTCAGCATCCAATATGAAAACGGCTGGGATGCTACTGACCCGGTAGCGCGCAGACACATTCGCTTGAGAACGCTCGTCGACATCGACGTATAAAGGGACGAAGTTCGACTCGACCAGTTGTGCGACTTCCGGATCAGGCCATACGTCGCGTTTCATTTTCTTGCACGGTGGGCACCATGAAGCGCCGAATACGAGCAGTACCGGTCGCTGTTGAGCTTTAGCGGAGGCCAACGCTGCATCCAACTCATGTTCCCATGCGATGGGTGATTCGGGAGCTTCGATGCCCGCGGCAGAGTAGTAGAGTTCCTTCAATGAAGACCATTGCAACAGCACTACGCCGCCAATCAACGCGGCGATGACCCATTTTGAAGGCCAGCCCGAGACTCGTTCTTTTCGAATTCCATCTTCATCATTCATGTTCGGATCCTAGCATTCTATTAGGGTACTGGCCGCAATGCACTAACACAGCGAAGTGAGTGCAGAGCTCATTCGGACACATTCATTCGGTTTGCTGGAGCGTTTTTTGGTAGCACTTTTCTTCGGGTCAACTCGGTTGCAGCGACTTGTTCGCGACGCATTTCGGAGGCACGTATTGGCTGCTCGAGTCATGGGTATTTCGATCCTAACAGTATTCGAGGTCCCTCACAACCAAGACTTACACTGGCAGTTCCGAGCGACCAGACGATCAATTGAGCGAAGCGGGTTTTTGGAGCGAATTCAAAAAATCCCCATAGAAGAACGACGGGTGCAAATACAAACCTAGGGCTGAAGTAAAGCGTTCGCGCGAGTGTTAGCGAGGTGTCTTCACTGGTGCGGCAGCTACGCAAGCCGTTCACAATCTGCGGATGGACTCAAGCGGGAGCGAACAACGAATTTTGTAGGCTCAAATTGGCGCTTCGGGCAGTGATTACGGGAACGCCGAGTTTACTTTTTGTGGGGGCGGTTTAGACTCAGCAAATTAGTTATTTTTGCGTCTGGTGAGTGACGATGTTCGCCTCCAGGAAGCCAGCAAACTTTGACAGAACGCCCGAAGCATATGCAGATTACCAAAGCGATCATTACTGCGGCAGGGAAAGCGCAGTCCCATTTGCCGCTGCAGACAGTCGTCGATCGCGCGGGGGAAGTGCGCAGCGCGCTCGACTTGTTGCTCGACGAAGTTACAGGAGCGGGAATTGGAGAAGTGGCCATTATTATTCGCCCCGGCGAAGAGGAGCGATATCGTCAAGCGCTGAGCAGCTCCGGGCCCAAGCTGACCTTTTTTGAGCAACATGAGCCGCGTGGCTATGGCGATGCATTGTTGAGAGCGCGATCGTTCTGTGATGATGGCGCATTCTTACATATGGTGAGCGACCATTCTTATGTGAGTAAGACACACAAGTCATGTGCGGCTCAGTTAGTCGATGTGGCGCGGCGCGAGCAGTGTTCGGTGTCAGCGGTTCAGCCAACTCGGGAGAACCAATTAGCTTTTTTTGGTGCGATCGGTGGACGCCCAGTGCCTCGAATGAATTGCTTGTATGAAGTGAACTCGTTCATTGAAAAGCCGACGCCCACTGTGGCCGAACAGAATCTGATCGTGGCTGGTCAGAGAGCTGGTCACTATCTGTGTTTGTTCGGAATTCATGTGCTGACACCGATGATCTTTGAATTGCTCGACAAAACTGTTCAGCAGCTCAGACCCGGCGAGCATGCGAACTTGACAACCTCCTTAAATCAGCTTGCACAGATGGAACGTTTCCTAGCATCTGAACTGCAAGGGGTGCGATACAACATCGGCGAAAAGTACGGGCTCTTGATTGCTCAAATGGCTATTGCATTATCGGGTGGCGATCGCGACCGCGTTTTGACGGAGTTGCTTGAACTACTTGCGAAAAACTAGGGATTGTGTTGAGTGCATGTCCTGATGTTTCCAATTTTGGTGAGCATATGAGCGTTATGCTCGGCGAATGCATCGCAGGTGTTAAGCGATTTTTACACACCATCGTCAACGGTAACCATCTCAGCTGAGTGATCGATAGCATGATTGAAACAAGTACTTCGCAGGTGACGACGCCGCAACCGAGTTTGTTGATCGATATTATTTGCTCCGCGGACCCTGCGGTTCGAAACTTATCGTTAGACGAGCATTGCGCATCGTTAACGCGCGACCAATTATTGGCCGCTTGCGAAGGCTTGGATTCGTTTCGCCGAAATTGTGACAATTTATATCAGCGAGTTCGGGCCCTATTTTTTTTGTATGCGATTCATCGTTTCCATTTACCGCGCGAGTTGCAAGGGCGCGAGTGCGGAGTCATTCCATTCGTCGGCTTCGAGAATTTGCTGTCGCGGCGATTTTATGAAGCGATCAGTGAGTTTCTGGCAGAGCAGGCAAAGAACGGGCCGAGCATCACGTTGTCGAGTGCCTTGGCCGCCGCTTATCATCGCTTGGCATTTCAAACGTTAGCGGATCAAGTTCGCAAAAGTGTCAGGACGGTCAAGGGTAACCAATGGATGTTCCGAACGGGGCATCCAGAAGATCTGCCCTTGCGTGTGCGTCCTGAGTTGTTGGTTGCTGATGGCAATGGCCATTATCCAGTGCTTCGCGAACGGACAAGTGTTCGCATGGATTTTTCGCACAGTGGATGGAGCGACATTTTCTTTCTGGGGATGGATTTCCCAGAAGGTGCGAAAGTTATTAATGCGTCGATTAACTTGGCAGTGAAAGGCCGGCATACGCAGCCCGAACCGCCGATCGAAACGGCGCTGCGGGTGATCGATGAACCGGTGCTGCGGTTGGTGTGTGTCGACTTGGACGCAACTGCGGACGTGCGAACGTTGAGCGAAGTGTATGATTTTGCGCGTGATTATTTGGGCTTATTGAAAGCCGCGGTGATTGCATCGGGTTTGATACCACCGGGCATGGAAGGGTGCGACCAAGGTATTGAAGCAGTATTAACGAAGCTGGTCGGCCCCGGACGAGGGCTGGAGATTGTCAGTCGCGTCAATGATATTCCCAAAGGTTCGCGGTTGGCGGTTTCCACGAACTTACTTGGGTCGTTGATTGCGATTTGCATGCGCGCTTCGGGGCAAGTCTCACAACTTACCGGCACGTTGACAGAAGACGATCGTCGAATCGTTGCAGCCCGAGCCATTTTGGGAGAGTGGTTAGGGGGATCCGGTGGCGGTTGGCAAGACTCGGGTGGAGTTTGGCCAGGAATCAAGTTGATCACGGGATCCATTGCGGAAGAGGAGGATCCCGAGTTCGGCATCAGCCGCGGAAGACTGTTGCCGCGTCATCATGTTTACTCGAGCGAGGAGATCACTCCGTCAGCGCGGCAGTTGCTGCAAGATTCGCTGGTGCTCGTCCACGGCGGCATGGCGCAGAATGTCGGGCCTATTCTTGAGATGGTGACTGAGAAGTACTTATTGCGATGTGGTGATGAGTGGCATGCGCGGCACGATGCACTCACTGTGCTCGATGAAATCTCTGCGGCACTCAAGGCGGGTGATATCGAGCGAGTTGGAAATCTGACCGATCGTAACTTCGCTGGACCGCTGCAAAAAATAATTCCCTGGTGTTCGAATCGTTACACCGAGTCGTTAATTGAGCAATGCAAATCGAAGTACGGTGCCGACTTTTGGGGGTTTTGGATGCTGGGTGGCATGGCCGGAGGTGGGATGGGTTTTCTCTTCGCGCCAGCTCGTAAACCCGATGCGTCCGTTTGGTTGCAAGAGGCTATGTTGCGGACAAAGCGTGAACTGGAGAGCAGTTTGCCGTTTGCAATGGACCCTGTAGTGTATGAATTTGCAATCAACGATGCTGGGACCACCGCTGAGCTCAAACAGGATATGTCGTTGCCGCGAGGTTACTACGAGCTCATAGTGCCCGCATTGCTGCGACAAGATATTCAGTCATTGAGCCCCGCGCGTCGCAGCGAACTGGAACGTGTAGGTCAACTATGTCGCGACAACGAGCAAGGTGACACGGAGTTAGCGGAGCGCTTGCTTGATCGGATTTTGCCTGGTGCCGCGAAGAAGAAAAGCGACATTGGAGTCACGGTGGAATCCCTGTTGGCTGACAACGGTTTTGATCGGATTGCGCATCAGCAGATTCGAGACGACTTGCTAGGCGGTCGCTTGGGTCTGTCTCAGAATCGACTGCCGGCGACATCCAAGATTGAAGACGTCTATCCAGAGGATATTATCGACGCGAGAATCACTCCGCCGAAAGGTTTGCTGAAGACAGCCGAGGATGCGTTGGCGCGTGGTCAAGTCGCTGTGCTAACATTGGCCGCAGGTGTCGGCAGTCGCTGGACGCAGGGGG
>JANPLP010000840.1:0-1935 GCA_031426595.1 Planctomycetia bacterium
GCTTGGGTAGAACTTTTTGAATTCTTCGGTCCACAACTGAGCGACGTTATTCATGGTGTCGGAACCGACAGTGTCGATCTTGCCCGCCACGCCGCTTTTGGGTTTGTAGTCAGGCAATTTGGGATCGAGGGCGACCTGAGCACTCGATGTAGCAAAGGGTACTAGGACGAGACAAAGCCACAAAAAGTGTTGCATTCTCATTGTTGTTTCCGCTGAGAGTTGGGTGTTTTGGAGTGTAGATAATGCATCGTGCTTGCAGACGAGTAGGATCGCATTTATTGTTCCTGCAGGGCCCCGAATTCGATGAAGTTCCGGTTAAATTTTAGGCGGGTGAAGTAATGTGTACGAGGCCTAGTGGACGAGTTGTGTAGCGGTGACGGGGCCGGTGCCGGAACGGCGCGTGCCTTGTTCCAGCCTACTAGGGGAGATTGTCGTGAAGTTGCTGGGCAGTGACTTCGTTTTCCCAGCGGCTGATGGCGACGGTGGCGACGCCGTTGCCAATGAAATTGGTGATCGCTCGACATTCGCTCATGAAGCGATCGATGCCGACGAGCAGGGCGAGCGATTCGATGGGGATGCCTGGGACGGCTTGAAGGGTCGCGGCGAGTGTCACAAAGCCAGCTCCGGTAATGCCGCTGGCACCTTTGGAAGTGATCATCGCGATGACCAGCAAACTGATTTGCTGATACAAGTTCAGCGGCGTGTTGGTGGCTTGAGCCAGGAAGACGGCGGCCATAGCCATATAAATGTTGGTCCCATCTAAATTGAAACTGTATCCAGTGGGAACGACGAGCCCTACGGTTGACTTTGAGCAACCGAGTTGCTGCATCTTGACGATCAAGCCCGGTAGCGCGGTCTCCGAGGAACTGGTGCCGAGCACCAGCAGCAATTCGTCTTTGATAAACACGAGAAATCGGAAGATCGAAAACCCACACCAAGCAGCGATGCCGCCGAGCACGATGAATACGAATAAGCCAGCAGTAATGTAAAAGCCAACCATGAGCGCGAGCAAGCGGTTTAGCGTTTCAATGCCATGCGCACCGACCGTGTAAGCCATCGCACCAAAGGCTCCGATCGGTGCGGCTTTCACAACGATCTGCATGACGCCAAAGAACAGTTCCCCGATCTGCTCGATCGAATCCAAAATCGGCTTGCCACGTTCGTCCATAAAAGCAATCGCCAGGGCAACCAACATGGAGACAAAGAGAACTTGTAAGAGATCTCCTGAAACAAATGCACCGAGAAAGGTGCTGGGGATGATATTCAGCAGAAAATCAACGCCGTGCGCGGAGTTGGCTTTTTCGGCGTACGACGAACTCGAACTGAGTGAGGCTGGGTCGGCATGAAAGGTCTCGCCGAGCGGCGTGATGCCCACGCCGGGCTGAAGCAGATTTACGACAATCAAGCCGATGACCAAAGCGAGCGTTGACACCACTTCGAAATAGATCAGCGACTTGAGGCCGACGCGTCCAAGTTTTCGCAGGTCACCAACTGAAGCGATGCCGTGAACGACGGTACAAAAGATGATGGGAGCGATCATCATCTTGACGAGTTTTACGAATGCATCGCCGAGAGGTTTGAGCGACTTGCCGAATTCAGGTTCAAAGTAGCCGACTGTGATCCCGAGTACCACCGCGATGATGACCTGGATGTACAGGACGCGATACCAGGGTTTGCGTTGAGCGGGTTCAAACATAAGACCTACGATGTGGGGGGGAAAGCGGGTGCGACCGAGTTTACTCTACTTCACAGCCGATATCGATTCCGCGTGAGCATGAAAAGACACACTGCGAACTTCACTTTCGGCTCGCATTCTGACGCTTAGGTCACCTTTCGCTTTGAGTTCACCCAGTCGTGCGCCACTCAGGCCGGTTCCCGCTTCTACTTCAGCTAGGAGCGACCCCATTGATGAAATCTTCGACGTTGGTGTAACCG
>JANPLP010000841.1:0-2306 GCA_031426595.1 Planctomycetia bacterium
GGTCCAAAGGCTTCGGTCGTATGCTCGCGCACGAAACGATCGACTTGCCTGATCTCCGCATCGTCGAGCCCACTGTAAGCCTTTGCAAAGGGAACGAGTTTCCCATCGTCCCACAGAGCAAACGTGTAGTCGGTGAACAACCCCGCTCGTTTCCCATGACCTTTTTGAGCATAGAGCAATACCGCGTCGATCGTGTAAGGCGCGACTTTCCATTTCCACCAAGTTCCGCGAACTCGACCCACGTCATAAGTTGAGTCTTTCCGTTTAAGCATCAACCCCTCAGCGTTATTTTCCCGGCTGTTACTTCTCACGCTTTGCCATTCTTCCCACGAACTCCCTGGCAAGCATTCAGTTGCGCGAAGATGAGGATGGGAGATGCGATCCAGAAGCTTTTCCAGTCCAGCGCGCCGGCTCACTAACGGCTCCTGGCGCAAATCCCGTCCTTCCAACTCCAGCAAGTCGAACGCATAAAACACGACCGGAACCTCGGCTAGCAATTTCTTTCCCACTGTCTTACGCCCAATCCGGCGCTGCAAAGCCGCGAATGGTAGCACTTGACCACCTAGCGATGCCAAGATCTCACCATCCAGGACGGTCCCATTGGGAAGTAGGGCTGCGGCAGACTCGATCTCCGGCCAACGATTCTCCATCAAATCTTCGCCCCGAGACCAAACAAAAGTCTGCTGATCGCGTCGAATCACTTGCCCTCGGATCCCATCCCACTTCCACTCAGCCAAGTACTCGTCTGCAGTTCCGAGCGACTCAGGTCCCTTCTCCGGATCGATCGGATGCGCCAGACAAAAAGGATAAGGAGTGCTAGGTATCGCCTCGTTGTCAGTGGCCGCGGTCACTCGTAAAAAGAATTCGGGGGTAGGTTTGCAGTCACCCATTAATCGGTGCGACACTACGTCAGCATCCAAATTGAATTGCGTAGCAATCGCTCGCGTGACCAATTGGCGACTGACGCCGACGCGAAAAGCACCGGTAATCAATTTCATTATCACCAACCGCACCTCCGAGGGCGTTTCTCTCCAAATCTCGAGCACACTTTCTCGCTGCTCCAGTTCGCTCAATGAACGCAGAGGAAGCAGACGACCCTCGATCCACTCCGCCAGAGTTCGCGATTCTTGAAGCATTCCTGGCGGAACGACGAGCGCTAACGTCTCCGCTAAATCACCTACTGTTTGATAACACTCATCAAACAGCCAAGCATCAATGGCCGCCTGTTCTGCAGCCCAACTGCGCAAGTGCTTGGTAGGAACAAGTTGGCGCAGTTTGTTTCCAGATAGAAAGTAAACTGCCCAAGCCGCGTCCGCTGAATCGACGCTCCCTACGAAAGTGGCTATCGCAGCAATATTTTCGTTGGTCTTGGTCGTGGTATCCAGCCGGCTGTAAAGTTCTGCAAAACGCATCATGGTTGAGCTTCCTCGATCGCCAAGTCATCGATGGCATCTTCTTCGCCCTCTGTTCGCGAACGATTATCGATCGAGTGAGCGTCGCGCCCTAACGATTGAAGATAGCGCGCCACAATGGCAGAGTAACCATGAGTTACCCACACAGTTTCTGCATCGCTGGCCGCAACCGCTGCCAGTAGCGACGGCCAGTCGACGTGATCGCTGACAATGAATCCCCGATCGACGCTGCGTCGGCGGCGAGTTCCGCGAGTCATCATCCACCCGCTGGCCATGGCAGTACTGGTCGGTCCGAAGCGCCGCGACCAGGCTGTCCCATGCGCGCTGGGCACCGCGATAACCATAGCTCCCCGCCAATCATGTTTCGCTGCGACTTGCCCTACATACTGCGTGCTCGGTAAAGTCACACCGCTCGCACGATAGACTTCACATCCTCTTTCGACCGCCCCATGCGTGTAGATTGGTCCGATACTGGAATCAAGTGCCGCCAGCAAGCGTTGACTCTTCCCGACAGCGTAACCGTAAAGCACACAGCACTTACCCTCCGCTCCGCTCTCGCGCCACCAAGCGTTGATCGAACTACGAACTGCATCTTCATCCGGCCAGCGATAGATGGGCAATCCAAACGTCGACTCGGTTACCATCAGATGACAGCGCACCGGTTCCCAGCTTGCGCAAGTCGGGTCGCTGCCAAGTTTGTAGTCGCCCGTCACCACTTCCACTCGCCCCGCCGATTCCAAGCGCACTTGAGCTGACCCGAGGATATGACCAGCGGGATGAAAACTGAGCTGAACACCGCCCACTTGAAGAGACTGTCCGTAAGGAAGGAACTCAAACTCAGCTTCGGTCCCCATCCGCATCCGCAACAGCAGCTCGCCAGGCTTTGCAGCCAAG
>JANPLP010000842.1:0-1306 GCA_031426595.1 Planctomycetia bacterium
CTCTTGATCAATCGAACGTCCACGTTCGTCAACAGCACCCGCTTGACCGCCACCGAACGATCCAGCTCGTGGTCGTGCGCCAGATAAACCACCGAGAATCCGCCTCGCCCCAATCGCCTCAGCACCCGATAGCGGTTCCCAAGCAGCACGCCTTCGCTCAAGTCGGGGGCTGCAGTGCCGGTCGATTCATCCGAATAACCTACTTCGGCTCTCGTTTTATCGCTAGCAGCAGGCATACGATCGCGATCGGATCCGCGCTGACCGGACCATGATGGTTGATTGGAATGGGTACCTGAGTTCGTCATGATGAGCACTGCGCAGCAGGAACTGTCTGCTTAGCTCCGAGACTTGGAACTAACCGCCCAGCCAGTCTAAACGAAAACGACCGCAATCAATGCTTTTTCGGCCTTGGAATGCGACGATTCGCTCCTTTTCTTCCCCGTCCGC
Source organism: Planctomycetia bacterium (assembly GCA_031426595.1). Classification (GTDB taxonomy): domain Bacteria; phylum Planctomycetota; class Planctomycetia; order Pirellulales; family Pirellulaceae; genus Aureliella. The sequence goes on from JANPLP010000842.1 coordinate 448, forward strand.
CCCCAGACTTTTCGTAGCTTGCCGAAGTCTCGCTAACCACTTCGCCCATCTGTGTCCGTAGCTGCTCTATCCGGTCTCGAAGCCCTGCGGCCCGCTCGAATTCCAAATCCTCAGCCGCTTGAAGCATCTCTTTTTCAAGCAGCTCCAAGTACTCATCAGTCACGACCTGCTCACTCGAGTCACCACGCACCAAGCCCCGCGCTTTCTTGTGCGCCTGAGCGGCCGCTTCAATACCCGATTTGATCGCGCGCTTGACTGTTTCCGGAGTGATGTTGTGCTCGATGTTGTACTGCTCTTGCAACTTGCGCCGTCGTAACGTCTCGTCCATCGCTGCCCGCATCGAAGCCGTAATGCGATCAGCATAAAGAATGACTTTCGAGTTCACGTTGCGAGCCGCGCGACCGATCGTCTGAATCAAGGATGTTTCGCTGCGCAGAAATCCTTCTTTATCCGCATCCAAGATCGCAACCAACGAAACTTCGGGCAAATCTAATCCTTCTCGCAATAAGTTCACCCCTACGAGCACATCAAATCTTCCCATCCGCAAATCATGCAGCAACTCGACTCGCTCAAAAGCATCCAGCTCACTATGCAACCAACGACAACGCACATTCTGCTCCGTGAGATAACCTGCCAAGTCTTCCGCGAGCCGCTTGGTCAAGGCGGTGATCAAAGTACGTTCGCCTAATTTCGCGCGTTCACGTACCTGCTCGAGCAAATGAGCCACCTGACCGCGAGCCGCTACCACTTCGATGAGCGGATCGAGCAACCCAGTCGGACGAATGATCTGCTCGACCACCTCACCACCCGTCTTCGTCAGCTCGTAGTCGCTCGGCGTCGCGGATACAAAGATCACTTG
>JANPLP010000843.1:0-2016 GCA_031426595.1 Planctomycetia bacterium
GCGCGTTGTGCACCCAAGACCCACTTGATCGCTTCGACCACGTTGGACTTGCCCGAGCCGTTGGGGCCGACGATCACTGTAATGCCGTCCGGAAAATCGAACCGCGTTTTGTCCGCGAAGCTTTTGAATCCAGCTAGTTCAAGAGCTGTGAGCATTACAGAAGACTTTTGAAGCGAAGACGCTAATGATTGATCGTTCTAGCTTGTTTTAATTCCACCATGTGAGAGGGTTGTACCAAGCGACCGTAGTTTTTGCATCATCGGTTTTCTTTTCGGCTTGGTAGGTGGTAGCAGGCATCGCTTCGCCGGGCTCTAGTGCCGAGTCGACCGACCGCTTGTTGACTCGATCATAGGTGCGGCCAGCGGTAGGTACGGGGTTGATCGCCAGCGGCTCGGTTAAGAAGCCTTGTTCGCTGCATTCACGCGTGAAGCTTACCCAATCTCCGTAGGAGCCACCGACGTCGGAGATTGCCGTCAAGACACTGGGCAAGTCAGCCGCGCATTGTGTCAGCCGGTCTTCAGTGTTAGGTGCGAAGTGGCTGACCGTTACCATTCCGTTGGCTTCCGTCTTGAGCATAATTCGCGATGTGGCATGCATGACGGTAGGCAATTTGAGAATGGGTGGCTTGCCAAAGATGACCACTTCGGGTTGCTGTTCCAAACTAATCGCTACGAGAGGCGAGGCATTGCTGGGAATTTGCAAAATCGAACCGGTTTTACCGATGGGAATGCCCGTGACAATCGGGTTGTTGGGATCTCGAGTTCGAATGGCCAGCATGGCACCGAAACGAGTCTCCGCGTCGTTCACATGCAGCAGTTCAAGCAGTGCATCTTCGGCTTGATAATGATCCAGCGTGGCGAGCGCGGTCAAGCACATCGCGCGAAAGGCAGCTTGTTCAGGCGCAAGCTGCTTTAGAACGGCAGTAGCGCGAGGGTCGTTCAGATAAGCCAATGCATGGGCCGCATAAAAGCGGACTTCAGGATCAGGATGAGTGAGCACGTCGGCAAAAATGGGGATCGCTTCTTTGCCGATCGCTTCCAACTGCCAAGCTGCACTGCGAATCGTCGTTGGCTCGAGCAACTGCTTTTTACACAGTTCAATGCGATCAACGCGGCGCGCTGGCGTTTCGGCAAAACTCAAGCTGAGCACCACGTTGATGAAGTGATAAGGGTCTTTTTCATAACGCTTGGGGACGGCCAAATCGATGTAATTGTCTTTTTTCGGAGTGGCGATGCCGTCTTTCTTTTGACCATCAAATACCGTGAAACGATCATTGATGGCGGGGAGCACAGCGGCTTGGGTGACGGCATCTGCGAATTCTTCGACAAAGGCGATACCCAGCGGGCGGTCTTTGAACAAGCGCGCCCCGCCCACGATTGTGCCTGTGATTTGAGCGTCCGGATCCGTTTTTCCGGTCACTTGGGCTTCGGTAACGATCGGTCCTTCGGCGGCTGCGAAATCGAATCCTTCGCGAGTACGACCATCGAGCATTCGCACTTCGGCCAGATCAGTGCGCATCAGCCAACCTGAACGAAGACTGGTCGCTTCCGCATGAATAGACTTGCGTATTCCGGCGTTGTGAATGGTCCCCTTGCGAGCTCCGGGTGGCACGTTGACGAAAACGACCACCATAGCGGTGTTGGAATCGTCAAGTAATTTGTTGGGTTGATCGACATCATGTCGGCGCATGATGTTCAACATTTTTTCGCGTTGGTCGCTCGCGGCCACGACTCCGCCCGTTCCAGGCAATTGCGTTACGAGTCCCAGGCTTTCGATTCGACCTAGCGTGATGGAAGGGCTGGTCGCGATCTCAGAGATCAATCGAGGGCGATCATCAGATTCGAGGACTTCTTTGATCGCATCGCGCTTCGATTTGCGGGCTTCCGGCGAATTCGGATCCGGTTTTTGTAGCCAAGGAGCCATGCAACCTACGCTGGCTACGATCAACATCGAGCAAGGTAGTTTGATGATATGGCGACGAGTTACCAATTGCTTGTGGCTTTGCATCCTAGCTTC
>JANPLP010000844.1:0-12151 GCA_031426595.1 Planctomycetia bacterium
GGTTTGGCTGCTGCGGCTTTCGCCATACTTTCAATCCCTTTCCTAAAAATAGTAACTGCCAGTGGGAGCAATTCACATTGTCCACGATTAAAGAGCCATGGACACAAATTTCAACTGGTCACTCAACGAAAAACGGCAAAAAACGCTGGATTTTCACGTTTTTTGCCGCTTGAAGGCCTACTTTGCTCGGATTTTACCGAGAATTCGCTGATTGCGAGGCTTACATCTGCTGTTTCAGCGTCGTGTTATCCGCCAAGCTTTTCGCTACCGAATTGGCCAAAACGTCCTCTAAATCCTCAGCCAATTGCAACTGCATCTTCGAGCGAACTTGGTCCATTGCATCGTCGACTGCTGCTGGTGATAAGACTCCCGCAGAGCTTACTGAGGAGCCGAGCAACTGTTGAATCGCTCGGCTGGGAATCAACGCTTGCTGGCTCGCCTGAGCTTGTTGATCTGCCGGAGCACCAGGGGATGAACTTTGTGTGGCGGACATCGGACTGAGGAGCGGACTCATGACGCCAGCTGACGCTTCGCCCTCAGCCACCAGCTCGCCCTCACCTGAAGCTGGATTGTTGACGGTGCGAACTTCGACGATGAAGTTGAGCGTCGAGTTGGCTGGAATGCCGTTCGTGCCGGCTGATCCATAGCCTAGGTTCGGTGGAATTCGCAACTGAATCTTGCCGCCTTGTCCGATCAGCTTCAATCCCTCGGTCCAACCTGCGATGACTTGGTTGAGTTGGAAGGTCGACGCGGTGCTTCGAGCGTAGGAGCTGTCGAAGATCGTTCCGTTGTCCAGCCAACCCTTGTAGTCCACAGTGACTGAACTGGTATTGGAGTTGGCTTTGACTGCCGTACTGTTCCGCAGGATCGCATACTGCAAACCTGAAGCAGTGGTGGTCAATGACGTGGGTGGAGTTGCATCGCTCGCGCCCACGGCTCTATCCGTAGTCGACGCATTCGGTGGAACGGTTGGAAGCGTGGAGGTCGCGGCGGAGGTCGTAATGCCCGCTTCCGTTGGCGTACCCATGATCCTCAATAATCGCATCGAAGATTGTTGGCCAAGTTGTGTGATACGAGCTGCATTGGAGATCGGAACGTTGCCGCTGAGCACTTGGTTGCCATTGGTGACTCTCACCGTGAGTGCATCGCCGCCTGAATTGGTTTCAACCGCGATATTATTCAAGTTTGCCCAAGTGCCCTGAGCTGCATACCAGCTTTGTGTTCCGTTACCGTTGAGTGCCACGGTAAGGCTGTTGACTGGCGTAGAACCCAAGAAGTCCCGAATGTCAAAGTAGGCTGGCATTAAGCCACCGACGGGCAAGGTGTTGTTCAGTTGATCGCCACTGGTCAAAGCTGACGTGACTTGAATCGAAGCTCCACTGTCGTGCAAAAACGGCAATGCCTGCCGTTGAATCATGTAAGAACCTGGCGCGAGATTCGCGTAGGAGAATGCGCCGTTGGGGCCTGCTACCACGTTCTGCGTGACCGGTTGGTTGGCATAGTCCGTACCGGTCAACTGCAATCCAATTCCTCCGATGCCACTGCTGGAATTGAGCGAGTCGGCAACTACGCCGCCGATCGTTCGCGGCGTATACGACTGGGCTGTGACGCTAACTGTAGCGGTATCTGTCAGCGTGCTTCCGTCACTAAGCGTATAAGTAAACGAGAAGTTACCTTCGAAGGTTGTTCCTGGACTGGTGTAGATCAAGGACTTTCCATCCGCTGAAATCGCGATCGTCCCTTTGCCTGATGGGGGTTGTGTGACAGCGGTGATCGTTAGCGTTTCACCCGAGTCCGGATTCACATCATTCGTCAATACGTTGATCGTGGTGGTGGGGCTGACGGTGAGCACGTTGACCGTATCGTCGACCGCGTTAGGTGCATCGTTTACTGCCGATACCGTGAAAGTCATTTGGCCAGTCGTGTTAGCTCCGCGGCTATCGCGTAAGACGTAGGTGATCACTTCAGTCCCTGCGAAGTTTGCCGCGGGCTGGTACAGCACCGACAATCCATTGCTGGCGACACTGATTTGGGAACCGCGAGTGGATGTTCCGACACCGGCGATGAGCAGTGTCTCGCCCGCGTCGCTGGTGGAGTCGTTTTGCAGCGGATTGAAGCTTGCTTGTGCCGCGTCTTCAACGACAGTGAAGCTGTCGCTCACTGCGGTCGGAGGCGGGTTCTGAGGTGCGACGCTGACCGACACAGTACCGGTGGCTGTACCGCCACGTCCATCGCTGAGCGTATAAGTGAAGGTCTCTGTGGGGCCCGTGAACCCGGTTGCAGGTGTGTACCGCACAGATAGCCCGCTAGGTCCGATCGCGATAGTACCGCCATTGGAACCCGCGCTTACCGCCGTAATCGTCAGCGTTTCATTTGCACTTGCATCGTTCCCCTTGGTGTCATTCGTGAGCACTTCGAGAACGTTCTGGGTGCTATTTGAGAACACATTGAACGTATCATTCACAGCCACTGGCGGATCGTTCACGTCAGTGACTTGAACGGTCACCGTTGCCGTTTGCGTAACTCCATCTTGATTGCGCGCGACGTATGTAAACGTCTCAACGCCGTTGAAATTGGCTGCTGACGTGTAATTCAGTGAAGTCCCGCCAGCACCAATCGTTACTGTACCGCCAGCACTGAGTGTTCCTACGGAAGCAATCGTCAACACGGCTCCATTGGTTACCGTGTCATTAGTCAATGGGTTGATGACTTTGACACCGCTGTCTTCATCGAAGTTGAAAGTGTCATTGACGAGCGTGAAGTTTACGCCGACTGCAAATGAGCTGCTGCCGAAATTGACTTCAGCAGGAGGGACTTCAGCATTCGTAGCATCTTCGAAGAGAAGAATGTCGCTTACGCCACTATCCGGAGCGTCGAGACGCAGGTTAGGATTCCCAGCCACCTTGGCTCGGAAAGTGACTTCCGCGAGCAGCTTTGCGTCGGCGCCAAGCGTTCCAAAAATGTCTCGGTAGATACCGCCGAGCTCATCTATCACACCTGATGTGTTGGTATCTCCACTCGGCGCGGTGGTATAGTCCGTGCCATGCGAAATCGCATTGGAGCTGATCGGTTCGATGATAGCCGAGTCGAAGAGGATATCAGCGAAAGCTGAAAACACACCTTTCGCTTCCGAACCGGTTCGCAAATCTTGCACCAGCACTTGGACTTTAAAATTTTGCCCAGCAGCGATCGTCGTTAAAGGAGCTCCGTTGGTATCGACGACTTGAAGTGTCATGCGAACCCGCGCTTGCTGGGTCACCGTCATCGCAACCTGTTGGTTTGTCGCGTTGCCCGCTGCGTCGGTTAACGCAAGCGTGAAGGTCTGCGGACCGACTTGTGCGAGCGTTGGTGTCCAGCTGACCACGCCTGTACTTGCATTGATGGTCAGACCTGCTGGGGCGCTTGTTACTGAGTAGACGAGCCCGCTGCTCTCCTCTGGGTGCGCTAAGTTGAGGTTGAGCGCCTGAGCGGCTTGCAAGGTACTTGGAAACACGCTGGATGCCAGCGCCGCTGGGCCAGTGGTATCGTAAGTAATCGTTACGCTTGGCGAATCAGAACTTTCTTGATTGTCGATAGTTTGAGTGGCGACAACTAGGATCGCGCCTTGGCCTAGACTTCCTGGGTTGGTGATATTAACGGTGGTGGTGGTTCCCGTCGCCGTGGCTTGTCCAACGACATTACCACCTGCTTTTAATTTCACTGTAGCGCCTGCGGTCGTACCTGCCACCACAAATGAAAGCGATGTGGAGTTGGTGATGTTGTCGGTGTTGCTTGTTCCTGCATCGCTAGCGGCGATTAGATCGACAGCGGTGGGCGCGGCGGGGCCGACCAATACAGTGACAATTTGTTCGTCAGTGGTGCTCGTTGTCGTCGGCGCAGTTGTTTGACTTACCGATGCTCTAAACTGCAACTGTCCCGTAAAGCCTGCTGGTGGCGTAACGGTTGCCACGCCTGATGTGCTGTTGACCGTAACGGTAAAGTTCTCTGAACCTAGTTTAGTGACCGTGTACGTACGCGCGTCTCCTTCAACATCTTGGCTGGTGAGAGCCACGTTGACGGGTGTTCCGGCGGTGGTTCTAACCACTGGAATAGCATTCAAAAACGGCGCGCCGTTGGCGGTGTCCTGAGCCACGGTAGCAGTGAAAGTCCGCGAAGTGCTCAAGCCCTCGCTGTCTGTCATCGTCACTGTAATTGTGGCGGAACCCGTCCCGGTGCCGGTCGGGGTTAGCTGAATGATGCCGTTTTCAGTGTCTGTGACGATCGTTGCTGAATTGATCGTCACTGGAATGTCAGGCCGGTTGTTGCCGTTGCTGATTTGGGTTGTCTTGGTGCTACTGATCGCTTCGCGGACCACTTCGCCTTCGATCAGTTGACCAAAGATGGAATGATTGAAATCGAGCCCGCGCTGGGTACCTTCAGTTATGAAAAACTGAGAATCGTTGGTGTCGTCCGTCGACTTAGCAAATGAAAGTACACCAGTTCGATTGTGTTGCAAATCGACATGGTATTGATCGTCGAAGTCACCGAGCGTCGAGCCGCCAGTTCCGTTGCCAAGCGGATCGCCACCTTGAATAACGAAACTGCTTTGGACGCGGTGGAACGTCAAATTATTGTAAAAATTGCTTTGCGTAAGTGAAACAATTCGATCCGTGACGCGAGGTACTTTATCCTCGAACAACTGGAATGTCATTTCACCAAAGCTGGTGTTCAGTCTCCAACTTCGATTCCCGCTAAGCACCGTGGCGTTCACCAAGCTCGGATTGCTTGACGTAACGGTGATCGTCATGGGGTTGCCGTTGGGATCATAACCATCAACAGGTACCATTAACGGAGAACCGATACCGACAGTAACGTTCGGCAGCACTTCGATAAACGGAGTTGAGGATTGCGGAATTGTGAAAGTTGGGATGATCGTTTTCATCTTGGCTTCGAGCGCAGCCAGAGTCATCACACCTTGCACGCGATCGCCGTTGCCAAAGTCCCATGTGGGGTACTGAGTGATGTTTTCGTCGATGCCAATTTGGTTGGCAGTGCGATCGGGATTGGTCACTTCAATGAAAGGAAGATGTTTGGCTCCATCCTGAAAAAGAGCCTTCTGATCGTTGCAGAACGGACACCAGGCAGCTCCAAAAAATCGAACTCCAGCGTCCGCGAGCGCCTTGGCGAACGCGACCAAGTCGTTGGCGGCTTCGCCTTCACCAGCTAAGTTCGTTTCGCCTTCGCCGTTGAGCGCGGGGATATCGTGTCCGACATCGTTGGCTATGGAATAACTGTTGGCCGATCCAAGCATCGCTAAAAACGGATCTGCCGCAAAGACTTCGCGTCTCTCCAGCAGCTCAACCAGAATTCGTCGCGGCTGGAAATTTGCTTTTCCGAAGCTTAGAAGTTCAGTCAACCAACGTGAGAATCGATTTCGTTTTTCTCGCCGAGTCATATTCTTCTCATCAATGCAGCAAAGAAGGGGTTTCACCGAGGCGCAAGTCGCTCAGGTTACTAAGGAAGGTTTCCCGCAACACTTGTCACTCTAGGCTACTTGGGGCATCCCAATCTCTCAGCCAAATAAGGCCGCGTTTTCGGTTGGTCGGCACAATCCGCACCGGAATTTCAACCTAAACCTCTTAAATGGACCCTCGCTACCTCGAATGGTGGAAACCGATAGGCAAGGCAGCAGTCTGGAGAAACTAGGAAGTCCGCTTTTCAAACTGGACTATTGATGCAGAAAAGCGGTGGTAAGTTCCACACAGTGTACATTTGTACATTATTTGGGCGCAAATCGGAGTTATCGCTCAGGCAGCGTTCCAGGAGAAAGTCTGCGGAAAGGGGAGATCAGCAGTAAAGAAGATCAGAGAGAAAACTTAGCCAGCCGTGTCCATCAAGTCATCTTCGTTGATCATCTTGAAGCCCTTTTGAGCTAGCATTTCTAAGGCGATCTCGGTGTTATCCACCATGATTGCAACTGCAGGAACGCCACCCGGGGCCATCATTAGCGGATAGGCTTGGATGATGTTGATTTCCGCTTGAAGTAGTGCTGCACAGATCTGCTGCAGTGGCTGGCTTCCTTCTGGCAGTTCGAGGCCGATTAAGTCACTCTCGATGATGGCCAGACCGGCTCGTTCAAGAATTTCTCGACCACGCTCTGGGTGGCTAAGTAGGAAGCGAACGAAGGCGCACTCGGCGGAATCGTTAATGGATAGGGCTACAATTCGAATGCCCGTTCCTTCGAATCGGCGAACCACGTCCAGTAACTGCCCCACGCGATTTTCAAGGAAGACGGTAAACTGCCGAATTGTAGGATAATCTCGGCCGCGGGCCGTTTGAAAATCGGTTGCCGAGCCTTCGCCTGAACTCATATTCATTCACTTAATGGAGCTTAATTTTCACAAGTCGTTATGCAATAACGCCCTAGGATTTGAAGATTGTGACAGCTTCGTTCGACAAAGCAAATACCCAAAATGAAATTCGTGCTCTACTCCGTTCTACCAGCTTTACCTATTCTGCGAGTCGAGTTCCATTCGAGATCGGCCATTTTGAACTGAAAATGTAATTCCAAACGCTTGAGATCCTATGTCACTACAGCACCAAATCGAGATTCGTGTTCGCTACAACGAGACCGACGGACAAGGCCGAGTGCACCACGCGCAGTACCTCAATTTCTTTGAACGTGGTCGGGTTGAATTGCTGCGATCCATGGGACATAGCTACAAAGACTTCGAGGCCACGGGGCTGATGTTAGTGGTCACGGAAATGAACGTCCGCTACCTGGGTGCCTCAGTTTTCGATGACCTGCTGGTGCTCGAGACCCGAGTCGATCAAGCCAAAGGAGTTCGCATTCAGCACAGCTATCGGATCGTTCGCCAGCCGGAAAACGATAACGAGCTGCCATCCGAGATCGTTTTGGCAAGCAGCATTATTGCGTGCGTCGATCGCGAAGGCAAAGTGCGGCGATTGCCCGATTACTTGAGGTCCTAGTCATCGGCGGCTGCTTGGCGTGGCCCAGCTACCTGAGGTCCGAGCCGCATGAAGAGCTTGCGATTTTCGGGCGCGAGCTTAATTTTCTACTGCAAGCCCCCAACGCGGCTCATCCGAACATCCGGGCCGATTAAAATCGAGCAGCGGTGCCGTCGGCAATCGCCCCTTCACCTAGAATCTAGCCCGCTGGAATTTTGTCTCTTTGGAATCTCAAATCATGACCAACCTCTCTCGTCGTCAATTGATCAAAGCCAGTGCTTTTGCAGCTTTGGTGCCAGCTCTCTCGGCTGGTTTACGTGGAGTTCCGCCAATTGCCTTTGCCAACGAAGCTGATCCTTGGAAGGGTTTGAAAGTGGGTGTAGCGACATACACTTTGCGCGAGCTTCCGATTGAGGAAGCGATCGCTGCGGTTAAGCGTGTCGGGCTGAAATACGTCTCTATCAAGAACGTGAAAAATCACATCGATTTGTCGCACTCGCCCGAGGAACGCAAACGCCGCGCTCAGTTGTTTCGCGACGCAGGCATCACGCCGCTCAGCGTCGGTAACGTATCGATGCGGTCCGGTGAATCTGAGATAAGGCGAGCATTCGAGTACGCTCGCGATATTGGAGTGTCCACTATCGTCTGTGCGCCCAGTCATGATGCCATCCCGATTCTCGATAAGCTGGTGAAGGAATTCGACATTAAACTGGCTATTCACAATCATGGTCCCGAGGATAAAGGGTTTTTCCCCTCGCCCTACGATGTGATGCGTGCGGTGGAAAAGTTCGATAAACGCATCGGACTTTGCATCGACGTCGGCCACACGGCTCGAGCTGGTGTTGATCCCGCGGAATCGCTGATTCAATGCCAAGAAAGGCTTTATGACGTTCACCTGAAAGATATCTCAGCTATGGGCGATAAGAACACGCCGATCGAAGCGGGGCGGGGCATTCTTGATTCGAAGGCTATTCTGGCAGCACTGCTGAAGATCAACTACCAAGGCTTGGTGGGCTTCGAGTACGAGAAAGACGGCAAGGATCCAGTCCCAGGGCTGGCCGAGTCTGTTGGCTACAATAAAGGTCTTTTGGCGGGGCTTAAATAGTTCGACAGTCGCCTCGATTAATGACCGTTGCGGACGAAGAGCGGCGGCGCGATCTGATTACACTATAAAAGTCATCAGTGTGTCACATATCGCCCGCCGTAAGTCATCTCAATACGAGTCACCTATGCGACTTTGGATCTCTACATTCACGTTTTGCATGCTGTTTGTCAGTGCTTGGTCAAGCTCACCTTGGCAAGGCTTATGTGCGATCAGTCCGGAAGATAAGGAAGCGGAGACGAAAACCTGGAACGTTGAAACGCCGCCGGGGCCAGCTTATCAACAGTCCATCGACGTAAGTGAAGGGACCTGGATCAACCTTGATGTTTCACCTGAAGGGGACGAGATCGTTTTTGATCTGCTAGGTGACATCTATGTGATGCCCATCACCGGCGCGGATGGAGAGAACGGCAACCATCCGAAGAAGCTTGCTGAAGGCATCGCCTGGGACATGCAACCTCGATTTAGTCCCGATGGAAAGTGGATTGCGTTCACCAGTGATCGAACTGGAAAGAGCGAACGTGGCGGTGACAACCTGTGGGTCATGCGCCGCGATGGTAGTCAAGCAAAGCAAGTCACCAATGAGACTTTTCATTTGATCAATGGCGCTGCTTGGTCGCCGGATAGCAACTATCTGGTTGCTCGAAAGCACTTCACCAGTCGACGATCCTTGGGCGCGGGCGAAATGAGGATGGACCATCGCTCGGCGCTCGATAGCAATGCGATGTCCGGCGTGCAGTTGACGAAGCGTCCGACCGATCAAAAGGATGTCAACGAACCCATTTTTTCACCCGACGGTCGCTACCTTTACTATTCCCAAGACGCGACCGCGGGGGATGCTTTTGAGTATGACAAAGATTCCAACAAGCAGATCTATGTCGTAAAGCGATTGGATTTGAAAACTGGTGAGACAGAGAGCTACATTACGGGTCCCGGTGGGGCATGTCGCCCTGTCCCTTCTCCCGATGGGAAATCGATTGCCTTCGTCCGCCGTGTGGGAGCGAAGACTGGCCTGCATGTCTTGGATATAGAATCGGGCGCGATTCGACTGGTTTATGATCAACTCGAGCGAGACATGCAGGAGGCCTGGGCCATTCATGGTGTGTATTCAGCCTATGCGTGGATGCCTGACGGCAAGAGCATTGTGGCTTGGGCCAAAGGGAAGATTCGTCGGATCTCGATCGCTGATGGCGAAGCGGAGGTCATCCCTTTTCATATCGTGGACCAGCGCGAGATGCGCAAACCGGTTAGATATCCTGTCGAAGTTGCTCCGAAGAATTTTCAAGTCAAGATGCTTCGATGGGTGCAAGTTTCGCCGACGGGACGCCAAGTCGTTTTTCAATCTCTGGGGCATCTGTATGTTCGCGACCTGCCTGCAGGCGAGCCGCGACGACTTACCAGCCAAGCGGAGCACTTCGAGTTTTATCCAAGTTATTCAGCCGACGGCAAGCACATCGTGTACACCACTTGGGACGATGAAAAATTGGGCTCAGTACGTGTGGCTTCAGCGGACCCTCAAGAGGCCGAGGGGTGGAAGGTTACCTCGCAACCGGGCCACTACGTTGAACCAACTTTTTCACCGGATGGCCATGTCATTGTTTATCGCAAGTCGTCCGATGGTTATCTGCGCTCACCTCTCTGGTCACGCGAGCCGGGCCTGTACAGTATTCCAACCCGTGGCGGCGAGCCCACCAAGTTGCGTGCCTCCGGATCCAACCCCCAATTTGCTAACGAAAGTGATCGCGTCTTTTTTGTCGATCGCAATAGCGGGAAGGATGCCGACAATCTTGGGTTGTACTCCATCGGCATGGATGGAAAAGAGGTGCGGCAACATTGCAACAGTCAGTGGGGCACTGACTATCGCGTAGCGCCAGACGGCAAGTGGATCGCCTTCATCGAACGTTTCAATGTTTTCCTGGTGCCGCTTGTACAGACCGGCAACACGATCGATATCGGGCCCGCCAACACATCGCTTCCGACGATAAAAATGAGTCAAGAGTCTGGTGAATGCGTGCATTTTTCCGGCGATAGCCAACAACTTCACTGGACAGTCGGCCCAACTCTTTACACCCAGTCCCTCAGTCAGGCGTTTCCCTTTTTGTCCGACAGCGCAGTTTCCTCGACGGATCAAAACAAGGACAGCGAATCGAAGGAAGCCAAAGCTGCGCCGACCAAGATTGAGCTCGGCTTTGAACATCCGTATGCCGCGCCTGACTCTGTCGTGGCCTTCGTGGGAGCGAAAATTTTGACGATGGGTAAGCAAGGTGTTATTGAAAATGGAACCTTGTTAGTCAAAAACAATCGAATCGTAGCAGTCGGCAATCGAGATGAAGTCGACATTCCGGAAGGAGCCAAAAAGGTCAAGGTTCCAGGTATGGTGATCATGCCTGGCTTGATTGACACGCACGCGCATGGCCCCATGGAAACCGAAGGCATGGCACCGGAAGCGAACTGGGTGAATTATGCTCGATTGGCTTTCGGCATCACCACTGTGCACGATCCATCGAACGATACTCAGGGAATTTTCTCAGCCAGCGAGATGGTTAAAGCGGGTGTCACGCTTGGGCCTCGAATTTTCTCTACCGGAACGATTATTTATGGTGCTGCGGGAAGCTTCCGAGCTGAGATCGAGAGCTTGGAGGATGCCAAGTTTCATTTGCAGCGAATGAAAGCGGTGGGGGCACTGAGTGTTAAAAGTTACAATCAGCCGCGGCGCGATCAGCGACAGCAAGTGATCGCCGCCGCTCGAGAATTAGAGATGATGGTGGTGCCTGAAGGTGGCTCCACTTTTATGCATAACATGACCATGATCGTCGATGGTCATACGGGCATTGAGCACACGCTGAGCGTCCAGAGCGCCTACGATGACGTGATGGATTTATGGCGTGGAACAGGTGTTGGATACACTCCGACGCTATGCGTTGCCTACGGTGGAATATCGGGTGAACGTTATTGGTATCAGCATGACGATCTGTGGACTCACCCGCGCCTCAACACATTCATCCCTAGAGCCATTTTGCATCCGCGTTCACGTCGACGCGAGAAGGCACCGATGGAAGACTACAACCACATGCGGGTGGCTGAAATCGCCAAACAAGTAGTTGAGCAAGGTGGGTCGGTACAGACCGGCGGCCATGGTCAACTGAACGGCATCGATACCCACTGGGAACTTTGGAGTTTAGTGCAAGGCGGAATGAGCAACGCAGATTCTCTTCGGTGCGGAACCATCCTAGGAGCTCAGTACCTCGGTCTTGACGGCGATTTGGGATCTTTGGAAGTGGGCAAGCTGGCTGACGTAATTGTTATTGAACGCGGCCACGACCCGCTGAAGGAAATTCGCGATTCGCAAGAAATTGCCATGGTGATGAGCAATGGGCGGCTGTTCGATGCTGCGACCATGACGGAAGTCGGTTCTGAAAATTCGCCGCCCAAGTTCTTTTTCCACGATCCGAATCAGCAGACGGGGGCTTCCATGCCGCGGGTTCGCGGTTGCGATTGTTCTCGCCCAGGCGGTTTGCCAAGTTGGATGATCGAAAACTAGTGAAGTGTTGCTGACGAACAGGGTGAGGCAAAGGGGATACCCGCCGAGTTCATTCGTGGTTATTATCGGGCTGGTGAAGTTGTTGAAACTTCGTGATTTAACACTGTTTGTTACTGCTTGCTATTGCATGTTATGAGGAGCGGTCGGTAGCGATTCGCTCGCATCCTAGCGAGATGGCACGAGCACACCAGCACGTTTTTACAAGTCCTCCAACTACAACGCTTAGCAGTTCATCAAGGCGCGTAAACTGGACGGCTATAACTGGACGGCTATTTTGCAGCGTAGCTTGTAAGCTGAGATGAATGCACCTTCGCAGCAGCAGTAGACCTGAAAATAGCAACGCGCAGTAGCCTTACATTCGCAACAAACGCATCGAATAACTTGTGAGTCCATTGGTATGAGTTCAAAATCTGCGTCGCCGGGCAAGTCAAGTTCGACGCAGGGAGGCGAGTCGCCCGAGGCGCGATTCGATTGGCATCGGATACGGCAAGCCACCGGTACGGTGTACGGCGACATCGGCACATCCGTGCTTTACTGCATCATGGAAATCACCCGCGAAG
>JANPLP010000845.1:0-5357 GCA_031426595.1 Planctomycetia bacterium
GTTTGCGAACTACATTCCCGTTGAGTTCGTGCAGGACGCTTGCGATCAAGCGAACAGCTTGAAAATTGGCGACGAGATCGAAGTGAACTATCGACTGAGTGGTCGTAAGTGGCAGAAGGACCCTAGTGCTGAAGTAAAGTACTTCCTAAGTTGCGAGGCTACTTCATTCCGGTCGCTAAGCGGAAATGCGCCAGTGAGTTCAAAAGATCCGAACGATTCGTTTGCCGAAGCGGCTTATGAAGACGATGATGACACTCCGTTTTAATCATTACTTCAAGTCAGCGAACCACGATGCAGCATACGATTCGAGAAGAGTTCCGCGGCGTCGTGGTGTTTATCGGTTTGCTGTGGGCGGTTTGGTTCGCAGACTTAGTGTTGCCGATTGACTTTAATGTGTGGGGTGTTCGTCCACGGACTGTGGGTGGTCTGATTGGCATTCCGTTGATGCCGTTCTTGCATGCTGGCATCGGGCACTTGCTTAGTAATACGATACCGCTGGCTGTGCTGTTAACCTTGCTGGCGGGCTCTCGAGCGAACAGTTGGCAAGTAGTCGGCGAGCTCATCTTGCTCGGTGGCGGATTACTGTGGGTGTTAGGCCGTTCGAGTGCCACGCATGTCGGTGCGAGCGGCTTGGTTTATGGCCTGATCGCTTACTTGATCGTATCTGGATTACGAGAAAAGCGGTTGGTGCCACTCGGGATCGCAATACTCGTCGGATTCCTGTACGGAACGACTCTGCTGTTTGGCGTGTTGCCAAGTTTCGATCAACGAATCTCTTGGGACGGGCATCTGTTCGGCGCGCTTGCTGGCGCTGCAATCGCCTACCTTCATACCCGTCCCACTGAAACCACAATCACTACGACCAACGCCGATAGCGATGTCATTTAGGATTATTTGACGCCGTGCATCATTCTTTTAAGTAGTGGCGAGACGACCAGCAAGCCGACGCCAATTGCGCATCCCCAGATTCCGATTGTCTGGAAGACGCCTACGTAAACAGCGAGTGATTTCTCTGGATCGGTGACTTCCCCACCCACTGTTTCCACTGCAGCGAACTGAGCCACGATCCCACCGACATACTGAGCCATCGCTGATGAGAGGAACCAGACACCCATCATCAGCCCGACAACTTTGGGCATCGACAACTTCGTAATCATCGACAAACCGACTGGCGACAAGCACAGTTCGCCGACCGAGTGAATCAGGTAAGCGAATGCGAGCCAGAACAGCGAAACTCGGAAGTCAGCATTGGCAAATTTAGCACCGTAAACCAGGGCCAGAAAGCCAGCTCCTACGAGGATCAACGCGATGCCGAACTTCACCGGAGTGGAAGGTTCGAGCCCGCGGCGTCCGAGGGCGGTCCAAAGGATTGAAAACACTGGGGCGAAGACGACGATGAACAGCGCATTGAAAAACTGTGTTTGACCGGCTGGCATATCGTAGATGCCAAACACGCTCAGGTTTGTATTGCGATCCGCAAACAACGTCAAAGACGAACCTGCTTGTTCGAACAGAGTCCAGAATACGACTGAGAAAACGATCAGCACCACCGCCACAAACATTCGCTGCGATTCAACCAAAGTCCCGGTAACTGCCGCCCAAATCGGCACGCCAATCATCGCGGCAAAGAACAAGATGAACATGATTTTGCCGAGCAGAGGAAGATTGAGCAGGTACGCGACGGCGCCAACTGATTCGCCTTTCGCGGACTCGGACATGTCTGCCAAAGTTTGAGCTGACACGAGTGTGTTGTTCATCAGCCACCAAATCGCGGGCACAGCCAGAATGGCACAAATGTAAATCGTCCAGTTCTTCATCATCGTCGCGTTCGCTGGAGGTTCGCCAAAGCCGTTTAGGCGTCCACCGTCAAACTGGAATAGCGACCAGGAGAACAGCATTCCGCCAGCCGCTAACGCAAATCCGGCCCAAGGTCCAACAGCTTCGTACAACCAAGGGCACAATAACTGAGAAAACATCGAACCGAGGTTGATGCCCATATAAAAGATTGTGAAACCGCCATCGCGACGAGGATCGGTTGGTGAATACAGCGTGCCCACAATCGTCGAAATGTTTGGCTTGAAGAATCCGTTGCCAATGATGATTGAAGCCAACGACAGGAACATCAAGTTGACCCAGAATGGATTGCGTTTACCGTCGAAGTCATACGAACCTTTGGCGAATGTGAGGTCCGCTGCTGCGTCGCCCTCTTGAGAAATCAACTTGAGCGAGGCGTCTTTTTGGCCTTCCAGCTTGTAGCGTTTGTCGCTGATCGTGATGTACTTGACCGTCTCCAGTTTCGCGCCTGCGCTTGCATCGACCGGCTCTTTTTTCATTTCGACCACATACGTTTCGCCGTTCAGTTTGGCGATTGGATCGGCGCGGTTGTCGCCAAAGCACAGTCCGAGATAGCCGCAAGCCATGAGAATGGCACCAAATTTCACCGATTTTTTGTAGCCGAGATAGCGGTCGGCTAGCAGGCCACCGAAAAGCGGAGTGAGGTAAACGAGTGCAGTGAAAGCACCGTAGAGAGCCGATGAGACTTCATCTTTGAAAAAGAAGTACTGAACAAGATAGAGAGTCAGCAGGGCCCGCATACCGTAGTAGCCAAATCGCTCCCACATCTCAGTCGTGAAGAGCCTCGCTAGCTGGACAGGGTGTCCGAACCAAGTCTTTTCCGAGTTCGCAGTTCCCCCAGAAGCTGAGGATGTGGACATAGACAATCTCCGGCTGAGTGTGAAAATTCCGTAAGTGGTGCTTACAAGTGGTGGACATTGCGGGGATTTGAGTTTTAGTTGAAACGAAGTTTGCATGCAATACACACCCGCTGCTGAAGACCAACCAGTTTGCAGGTTGCGATTGCGAAAGCAGGCTGAATTTCGTTAGAAGAATGGCTTGAGGGAATGTTTATTTTCATCCCACAGTGTCTTCAAGGATCGGCGGCAGGATGATTGCGTCAGGTCGAATTGCTTGTTTTTGGCCGGGGCTGGCTGCGGCGTGGCATCGGGGCAACACCACATCAGTGGCGATTTCCATTGGCTCTATGTGGTTGCTGTGTGCGCTGTTGTTAGCGACCTTCGTTTGGCCTCAGTGGATGTCGGTCTGGCTGTTTCGAAGCCTCTGGATGGTGGCGACCGTCTTTTGGGTGTTCGCGTCAGTTCGCAATCAGTGGCAATTCAAGCGGCTGATGTTGGTGGCTAAGCCGCTCGAAGCCAAAGACAGCTTTCTTGAAGCTCAGACCGATTACTTGGCTGGGAATTGGTTCGATGCGGAAGCCAAACTGCTTCAGATTTTGCATGAGTTCCCGCGCGATGCTGAGAGCCAACTGATGTTGGTCGGAGTGTTGCGACGTACGAAACGCTATCGGCCGGGACTGCGACGTTTGGCTCACCTAGAAACGCTTGACTCAGCGGCGCGATGGCGGCACGAAATTCGCCGCGAGCGAGAACTAATCGAACTGCGGATGGCTGAGGAACTGGAAGAAGAAACGAAGTTGAGCGTGAACGCAGACAGTGAGGGAGTCGTAACGAAAGACACAGGAGATGCATCAGCAACTCAAGATGAAGCGTCGCTAGAAGAGCGGGCGAACGATCACTAGCAGCGATTTTGATCCGTTTCTATGAACCACCCGTCCCCACGGCAGTCCTCAGCTTGGTGCGGCCCTCCCTCGCGCAGTTAAGCAAAGGTGTGGGATCATGGGTGCGGCCATTTTGGCACCGCAGCTTATCTGCTTGACACAGCTTGCTAGAATGCAAGAGTCAGGTGAGGGCAGAGTCGCGCGCAGGTCCGATTTCGGCGAGTTGAGTTCGCCGAGGATGACAGCGCGATTGGGCTTACAACCGGGACAATCGCTATGCTGAGCAAAGAAAAAAAGGAACGTGAACGAGGCGTGCAATAGCTGGGAAAATTCCGGCATTGAACTTGAAATTGATGTAGATTTGCAGCGAAAACGGAAATTCGACTTTTCGGGGTGGTTGCTGGCAAGGTCGGTTACCTTAAACTTGCCAAACTGGCATTTCCTGGCGGTGGCATAGGCTTTGCTTCAGTGATACATCACTGGCTCACGATCCTGTTAATTGAACCACAAAGAACTTGAACGACTTGAAACTAGTCTCTGGCGTTTTCCTAGATCGATAGTTTTTCCCATTCCCCGCACAAACCAATTTGGCGTACAAATAAGCTTAGCCAGTGTTAGGCTGATGCAACGTGTACGCCAAAGCGGTCCGTGCGGATTGAAAAGTAACGCTATCGTCGAGAGCTGAGCGTCTCAACAAAAGGGGTTGGATATGTACGAACGATTCACAGATCGCGCTCGCAAAGTGATGCAGCTGGCGAATCAAGAGGCGCAACGTTTTAACCATGAGTACATCGGTACCGAGCACATTTTGCTGGGCTTGGTAAAGGAAGGTAGCGGGGTTGCGGCCAACGTCCTCAAGAATCTCGACGTCGATCTGCGAAAGATCCGTCTCGAAGTGGAGAAACTTGTCCAAAGCGGACCAGAGATGGTTACCATTGGTAAGTTGCCACAGACGCCGCGTGCCAAAAAGGTGATCGAGTACTCAATGGAAGAGGCTCGCAATCTGAATCACAACTACGTTGGCACTGAGCACATTTTGCTCGGACTACTACGCGAACAAGAGGGTGTTGCAGCCCAAGTGTTGATGAATCTTGGCTTGAAGCTTGAGGACGTCCGCGAAGAAGTGCTCAATCTGCTCGGCCACGGTATGGAGAGCGGTGAAGGTGGCGGCGAGCGCGGTGGTCGCGAAGGTGCTGGAGCAGCAGCAGGCGAGTCAACCGGTTCTTCCAAAGGTACCAAGAGCAAAACGCCCGCTTTGGACAGTTTCGGCCGTGATTTGACCGAACTCGCAAAGCAGGGCAAGCTCGATCCGGTGATCGGTCGTGCTCGCGAGATCGAACGCGCGATTCAAGTGCTTTGCCGCCGTACGAAAAACAACCCCGTTCTGCTTGGCGAAGCCGGTGTAGGTAAAACAGCGATCGTTGAAGGTTTTGCTCAACGCGTCGTATCAGGTGATGTGCCTGAGATTTTGGCTGAGAAGCGGATTGTGGTTCTCGACCTTGCGATGATGGTTGCGGGTACGAAGTATCGCGGTCAGTTCGAAGAACGCATCAAAGCAGTGATGAACGAAGTACGTCGTGCCAAAAACACGATTCTGTTCATCGACGAATTGCACACTTTGGTAGGTGCGGGTGGTGCTGAAGGCGCGATCGATGCTGCGAATGTACTCAAGCCAGCTTTGGCTCGCGGTGAGATTCAATGTATCGGCGCGACTACATTCGATGAGTATCGCAAGTACATCGAAAAAGATAACGCGCTCGCACGACGTTTCCAAGAAATCGTC
>JANPLP010000846.1:0-3434 GCA_031426595.1 Planctomycetia bacterium
GCGGCGTGCCGATCGTCACGACTCGGCGAACCGATTCGTTGGCTTTGAAGAATGCGGCTTCGCGCAGACCTGAGACAACTTCGGGTTCACCCTGGACTTTATCGAACGGCTCGTCGCTGAGGATCTTCCAGAACTGGTCGCGCGAATCGATCGTCTGCATGCGACTGACTAGCCCGCCCATGCTATGAGCCACTAACACGGCTTGATCGAGTGCTGGGTAGCGATGGTCGGGATCCAATTCGGCTCGCAACTTAGCCAGGTCGGCGCGGAACTGCGTCGCGCTCAACCAAAACGGCTGGCCGGTTGGATATTGGTAAAACCAGAACTGATAGTTTTTTCGCAGCTCCGGAAAACTACGCAAGTCGTTGAACATCGGCATCCAAGTACTTGGACTGGACCATAATCCGTGCACCATCAGCACCGGAATGCGGCTGGGATCGAAAGGTTCGAGCATGAAGATGCCGCGCAGTTTTTGAGTCTTGCGAGGATCGAGCAAACCGAGTGTGGCTTGATCTTTCTCGCGGAACTGCTCGCTGTCGAGGAAATAGCCCAACGAAGTGCTGAGATCCGATTGCATGGGGACTAAGCGATCGGCGATCTGCAAATCGCGCGCGGCGAGCGGATCATGGAGTTCGAGCACACAATGGTGTCGATGCATGGCTCCTTTGCCCGGCATCGTACCGGGCTTTACTACCCGCAGGACCGCCGTGACGGGAAAACTGAGCCCTTGAGGATAGTACTTTTCACGAGGGTCCTCAGGGCTGCCGGTCTTGCGGACCGCAATTAAAGGAACACCTAAACCATACGTCGTGCCGGTACCTACTAGACCATCGAGTTGAAAGTCGCTGACGAACTCAAAACGCTCGAAGTCTTCATTGCGCCAGTTACCACGGAGCATCGTAGCGACTTGATAAGTTTGTTTACCCGTGGTTACTTCGTAGCTGGTACCTGGTTTCAGTTGCCCTTTGGCGTTCACCAATCGGAGGCTGGATTCGAGAGCTCCGTTATAGAGATCGCACGCGCCGCGGAACTGTGGATCGTAGGGGTTGCGCAGCACATCGAACTCGCCTGAGAATAGATACATGTACGCGTTACTCACTGCAACTCCGTACATATCGAGTGCAAGTGCCTCATCGCGTTCTTTCTCCGCGCGTTGACCGAGAATGTAAGCCATCTCGCTGACACTGTAGACCAATTCACTGTCGACTTCGACATCGAGCGTCTGTTGCAGTTTTTCGAGGCAGAGCTTGGGGTCCTTCTCGTAAGTTTCGCCCAGCGCGTATCGCCTCAGCATCGAGGAGGTACGTGGGCTGACTTGTGGACCGTCACTACTGGCGAGTTGCAGTGGAATGGCGAGCGGATTGGCGGGTGTGTCGCGAAGTATCAAGTACTTGTGTGAAGAGCACCCCTGCGACAACATCAATAGAATCAGCAGAGCAATGCGGCAACCATTACTGGAGGCGATTGACCTTTTCGTAGCCAGAAACGGCGTAGCATCACCATTTCCGCTGAGAGCGGATTTTAAAGGATGGCAGTTGTGAGCGTCGATGCGTAACACTTCCGTTTGCTAACGCACTTATTTAAAGAGTTCTCTATAAGTACCCGCAGCACCCGCGGTTCATTCGATATCTGAAAGCTTGCCTGGCAAGACTAGAAATTCTGAGGCCTAAACGCAATGGCAATCGGTTTCAACGCTTGCATTGTCGATTTGCTATCGCATAATACGGTTCGTAATTAGCATGACGAATCTGCAAGGCAATCTACTTTCGTTCGCTTACACAAACAACGTGCGTCTATCTGAATAAACTCGTAGCTATGGGGCTGGCACGAGTTAACAAACGCAAGGTGCTTTGTAGACGAATGCACTGGTTTTGTGGTAATGCACTGGGTTTTGTGGTAATGCACTGGGTTTGTGTGGTAATGCACTGGGTTTTGTGGTCAGGAGCATTCTCTTGTTGACCCCTACTGAAACACCTCTTGATGGTGCCGCATGGACATAATTCTAGCGGAGCTTGAGAGGGATTTTCGTGAGAATTGGTCAGGTTTTAAACCGGGCTCCTACGCGTCGTATCTCAGCAAAGTTGAAGATGACCAAAGTACGGATCTGTTGATTCGGTTACTGTGTGCAGAGATTGAATTTTGCTATCAACCGCCTCTCTTGTTTCGCACTGATTCGTCTGACAATACGGTGGAAGCGGACGACGACCAACGAGTGCGTCCATCGTTACGACTATTTTTGCTGAGATTTCCGGAACTGCGCAGGCGTGTTGATGGAATCATTCAGCTTTCGGTGCTGGAGTATGCGCTGCGGATTCGATTCGACTCCAAGCCCCCAAACATCGCTTCCTATCTAGAACTGTGTGAAGAAGAGCAAGATCGACTTGGCGGCTTATTGCAACTGACTGAGTTGCGGCTTGCGGACAGCCGAGATCGATCGGATGCTTCGTTTGTGCCAGTCAACAGCGGCGATTCGACGGAGCCCGAACTGAGGAGCGAAAAGCCCGTCGTACTTGAGCAGCTCCCGTGCAATCTCGGATGCTTTCTACTGATTCGTCAGCTTGGCAAAGGTGGGATGGGGAACGTCTACAGCGCGATCGATTTACGTAGCACGGCACATGTTGCGGTTAAAGTCATGCGCCACTTGGATTCGTGGAGCATCTATCGGTTTGTGGAAGAGTTCAGTTGGTTATCGCAGCTCAATCATCCGCACTTGGTCAAGCTGTACGATGCTTTCAGCCAAGGGGATACACGCTACTTTTCCATGGAGCAGGTCGAAGGGCTAACGATACGCAATTGGTTCCAAACATTAGAAGCGAACGATATGAGTCGCTGGAATATGTTGCGCCAAGTGCTCGCGGAGACCGCATCGGCCATTCGGTTCCTGCATGATTGCGATGTGATTCATCGCGATGTCAAGCCTTCGAATGTCATGATCACGACAGCCCGGCGCGCGATGTTGTTGGACTTGGGATTAGCGATGCGAGCCGGGAAGTCGACGGCTGGTTTGCAGTTGGTGGATGGTTCGAAAATCGTGGGTACCATTCAATACCTTCCACCTGAAGCACTGCGAGGCGAATCGCAGACTTTTGCAAGCGACTGGTACAGCTTTGGTGTTCTCATTCTTGAAACCATTACCAATTCTTTTCCACCAATTACCGTCGATCCCAAAAGCATAGATCTATCAAAGCGCTACCAATTAAATGAAGAATCCCTTATCGCAAAATTGGACGGCTTGCCCGAAGACCTCAAAACGTTGTGCATTGACTTGCTAGTGGGTGATCCGAGTCTCAGGCCACTCGGGAACGAAATCATTCAGCGACTTGGAGCCGAAGACGGTCAATTTTTGTCGTTTGCTAACGACAATGTGTGCTTGGGTCGCGAAGATATTCTCAACGAGATTACAGAATGCCTCAGCAATAGTTCAGCGACCGGCA
>JANPLP010000847.1:0-4798 GCA_031426595.1 Planctomycetia bacterium
AACAGCTCCGCCGGTGCGTGATTGAATTGATCTGTGTGCATCGAGTGCACCATGCAGATGTCATCCGCGACCCGTTGCAAATTGGGGATTGCGGCTGACATCCACATCCCATTCTTCCCCACTTGTTTGAAAGGCTGTGGCGTACCCAGCAGCTTGGGAACGCCCGATGTAAACGCAAACTCGCGTCCCTTCAAAAACGAATCCGGGCAATCCTCTCCCGACCGCTTCACCAACTCGGGTTTGTAATCAAACAAATCCAAGTTTGGTGGCGAGCCAGTCATATGAAGGTAGATCACGCGCTTGGCGCGCGGGGCAAAATGCGTTCTCGAAGTCCCTTTGCCTGCCGACGTTTCTTTTGCATCATCCGACGCCTGGGCCTTCGAACCCGAAAGCAAACTGCTCGCCGCGATCGCACCTAAGCCCAGCGAGCCCCTCTGTAAGAAGTACCGTCGCGTGCGCTGCTGCATCTGTTCTAGAATTGGGTCCATAACGTTTTACCTCTTCATCAAGACTTCATCTAAGTTCAGCAACACATTGCACACAGCCGTCCATGCCGCCAATTCAATCGAGTCGGCCGAATCAGGCAACTTACCTAGCGGTTCAGTCGCTAACTTCAGCGCTTCCTCGGGAGCCCGTTTGAGCTCTTTACGTGCTAAATCGAGCAACTGGCCTAGCGGTCGCAACTCTTCTAATGTGGCGGCTCGCGAAGTGCATTTCTCAAACGCTACCTGCAAACGTTCCGCATCGGACGCGCCGACCGCTTCACGCAATACAACCTGTCGCGCCAGAGACTGTGCCGCTTCCACAAAGCTAGGGTCATTTAGCGTAACCAGCGCTTGCAACGGAGTATTCGTGCTGTCACGACGGAGTGTGCAGACTTCACGACTTGGCGCATCAAACGTCGCCATTGACGGGTAAGGATTCGAACGTCGCCACGTTGTATACAAACCTCGACGATAGCGATCCTCGCCCTCACTTGTCATCCAGTCAGTTCCCGATCCAAACGCCGCTGTAAGTCCCATGTTCGGTTGCGGTGGACGGACGGGTGCTCCATACATTTTGCCAGACAACAGCCCACTGATCGCTAGCGCTTGATCGCGTACCATCTCAGCGCTCAAACGTACTCTCGGCCCACGACTAAGCCAAATGTTATCCTTATCGGCCGCCAAACTTTCGGCAGTGACCTGCGATGTCTGCTGATACGTTTGACTAGTCACCAGCAGTTTTAACATTCGCTTGCTGTCCCAACCGCTATCCATAAACTCACAAGCTAACCAGTCAAGCAACTCGGGGTGCGTCGGCGCATCTCCTTGAGAACCGAACTCTTCGCTTGTTCGGACGATCCCCAATCCGAATAACGACTCCCAAAGTCGATTCACCCAAACTCGAGCCGTTAGCGGATTCTTGCGATCGACTAACCATTTGGCTAGCTGCAAGCGATTCATCGAAGTTGCTTCGTCAGTAACTCGCTCAGCCTCACCGGGCTTCGAGTCACCGTTGCTAAAAACTTGCGGTACGCCAGCAGTCACTTTTGGCCCAAGCGATTTATAGTTACCACGCAACTGGACATAAGTTTCGCGCTGAGCCTTGGTCTCGACATCTCGCAAAATGGGAACACTCGTTTCAGGTTTGAGTGCGGCCAATCGGGCTCGTAAATCTGCCAACTCATTCCTCGCGACCTCATTTGATTTTGCTAAGTTCTTGGCATAGAAAGCGGCCAGTTTTGCTTCACTCTCTTCGGAACGATCAGTCTTCGCGGACTCTTGGATTCGCTGCAACTCAGGAGAAAGCATCGACCAATCGCGGGCCATCTCATCACTGCTGATAAGTACCTCGAAACTCCCTATCAGATGATGTCGATGTGAGGAAGCATGATTGAGCTCGATCCGCAACTTCCCCGATCGCTCCAATAGCAATGGCTGCTTCGGTATCGCTGCCAACATATGCGACACAGCAATTTGTCCACCGACTGCCCAACCAGTTGTCTTATCCTGATCTACAATTTTTGCCGCATCAAACTCAGTTTGCGAATAATCAGCGAACGCATCCCCCAACCCGATCGTTTGGCTCTCTTGAAACTGCAAACTTTTACTCGCTTTGGGCCCCTCTGCGATCTTCTCCCTCGCGACTTCCTTACGATCCGCATCTATCAACATTACTTCAGCACCATCGAGCCGGCTTTGTAACTTGCTGTCCGTACGATTCCAGACCACCACCTGCTCAACAGAAAACTCACTGCCTAAATCGACCTCCCACCAAGGGCTGGTACTGCTCGCGGAGTGCGTTGTCGAGTTCTTCTTGAAGTCACCGTTCGTATTGTTGTCGATCGCGAGCTTTGCTTCGGCGTTGTACTCCGTTGAACTCTGTGAAGCTTGCCCAGTCAAAGCAACATTCGTCCCGTCCGCAAAAACTTGCACTTCAGCGAGCGCTAAAATTCGATCGTTGCCTGGTAGCTCGACACGTGCGAACCGAGCTTTCGGTAACGGCTTTGCGTCGCTTGGATCCGGTAACCAAGTCGCCGATAAGGTGGTAACAACAAAATTACCTCCTTCGCTCAGCCCCGCTCCACCTCCAGGCAAATCCGCGCGCGGCAAACTTCGAATCGCGAGCGACGTTATTCGTTTGCCCGTTAGATCTGAGGGGACGGCAAACTCCAGCGTGTAATTGTCCGCCACAATGTTGTTTCCTATCGGCTTGACCCGCACGCTGCCACTTGGATCAAATTCAAAATCGCTTTTGCTGGTCGAAGCGGCTCGAACCGGCTTGAGAGTTTGCCACTGAGGGGCGCGCAGTTGTTTATCCCACACCGCAAACTCCTTCAGCGACTCCGCATTCGGTTGATCAATCTGCGACTGCAATTCATCGATCCTCTGCTGCCACAATTTTCGATTCCGATTTTGCTCCGCAGTGTACAAGTCAATCGTTGGACTCTCGTCACGACGATCGGCATCTTGCGACTGATTGAAAATGTCGAACAACTTGAAGTATTCTTCATGCGTGAACGGATCGTACTTATGCGTGTGGCACTGCGCACAACCCATGGTGACTCCCATCCACACCGCCATTGTCGTGTTGACTCGATCCACCACCGCTACATTGCGAAACTCTTCATCATTGGTCCCTCCTTCATTGTTAGTCAGCGTGTTGCGATGAAAAGCTGTGGCAACTAATTGCGACTCAGTTGGGGTTGGCAACAGGTCACCGGCCAATTGCTCGACCGTGAATTGATCGAGCGGCATGTTGTCATTGAGCGCGTTGACCACCCAGTCACGATAGGCCCATATGGTTCGCGGTGGATCATCCGCATAGCCCGCTGAATCTGCATAGCGCGCCAAGTCAAGCCACTTGCGCGCCCAATGTTCGCCGTAAGCCGGTGAAGCTAACAAACGATCGACCTCACGTTCGTATGCGTCACCGCGAGTATCCTGTTCAAACCGCCGAACCTCCTCGACGCTAGGTGGCAACCCTGTCAGATCCAAACTCATGCGGCGCAGCAACTCAGCTTTGGTTGCTGGCGGTGAAGGATGCATCCCTTGCGATAACTGCTTAGTTAAAACATGGCGATCGACCGGATGCGTCGACCATTGCTGACTGAGCGCGGCCCTCGTTTCAGGAATCGTCGGCTGAGGCAGTTCTGATCGCTGCGGAGCCACGAATGACCAATGTTGTTCCATTGTCGCGCCATCACGAACCCACTGCTCTAAAAGCTTCACTTCCTTTTCCGTCAACCGAACTCCGAAGTCGGGCGGCGGCATCCGCTCACTTTCATCTTGCACCATCACACGCCGCAGCAATTCGCTTTGCGAAGGATCACCCGGCACGATAGGTGGCTTTCCCGACTCTGCGGCTGCAAAGGGCGATTTTGAATCATCAAGCCGAAATCCTCCGACACGTTCCGCTTCATCAGGTCCATGACAGGCGAAACATCGATTCGATAAAAGTGAACGGGCTTGCTTGGCTACATCTCCGTCTGCTCGCGACTCTGTAGCGGACCAAACCACAGTTAAAACCAAAGTCACATGAATCCACTTCAACTTGAACATAACAGCGTTCATTATTTATCAGGCGGGATTGGAGAGGGGAAGCGAGGTCCGCTGGCGACGTGAATCCTCGCTCAGCAAAATTCATTCTAATCCATCCGCAAATCGCCGGGAAACTCCATTACGACGTCGCGGCCCGGATTATCGAACGGATCAAGTCACGCCAAAACAGAATCGCAGGCGTACAGATGAACGACCCAACGAAAACAGCCCACAAACTTGCGTCAGTGGGCTGGTGTTATTTAGAGTTGCAGTCAAACAGCGGCTAACTAGTTGCCTGCAGTCTGAGTGCTGGAATCGCTAATTTCGCCAGCCGCTGCGGCTCGAAGACTGTGCACTTCAAGCAACGTCTTTTCTTCCTCTGTCAGTTTAGCGTATCCCAGATCGCGGATGACTTCGAGGATCTCGCTGCAGGTTGGGAACATTCGGCCGCTCGATCGCTTGTAAGCATCTAGAGCGTGCATGAAAAGCACTTCGTCATCACTATATTCACGTTCGCAAGTCGTCGGATCGATTTGACGACGGCGTTGCTTCTTGCGTCGGGGAGTTGCAGCCTCTTCTGGAATTGCAGCAGCTATGTCTGTGACAATGGTCTCATTGCGACGAGCCTTGAAGCGACGGTCGATTTGAACTTCTGTGTCACCGGTATTGCTGGACTTAGGCATAACGTTTTCCTCGTGCGCAACTGGATTTGATGAGTTACTAATCAGACGCTTGGTCCAGAGCCGCTTTAATAATCGCGGACTTAGCCAAACTTC
>JANPLP010000848.1:0-7156 GCA_031426595.1 Planctomycetia bacterium
GTGTGCACCTCAGCAAATCCGTGGGTGTGAAAATAGGTGCGCAGTTGCCAAACAATTTCACTGCGACGGTGAAGATTTTCGACCGTTGCGGTCGGTTGCCAAGTGGATGCAGTCAATTGAGGTCCCCATCGAAATTTGTGCCCATCGATCGCACTATGGTAGCGTCGAGTCCCGCGAGCTGGCAGCACCTGCAAAACGCACCCATTGGGTCGCATTTGACAGGCCGAGGGAACGCATTCACAATGGGGCTTCCGTTGCGGAAATACTTAGTTAAACCGAATCGCGTCCATGCTCGCTTCTAACGCTTCAGCCACAACATTTCCACTTTACCGGCGCACCTCGAGTTCTGCTTGGCGAATGTGTTTATGCTGCATACTTTGCTTGAGTGTTTGGCGGGGGCCGGTACCGATACTGCATGAGCACGATCTAGATCTGCAGTCGCTTGGGAACAACGCCCAGCTCGCACAACACGCGATTGAGTATCATGCAGACAAGTTAGGACAACCTTCCGCTGGCTTGCATCTGCACATCGTCATGCTCGACGGTTCCTCTGCCGCGCTGCGAGCCGGTACTTGTTCTTCCGATACGGATTCGAGCTTGTTGAGTTGGTCTGCAGCGCATGGCGAACTCGTCTATCATTGCGACGGTGCTTGCCAAGCATTTAGCGCGGAGATCGAATCGCGAGCGGACCAATGGGCGCGCTGTTCGCTGGACACTCGCGGCAGCCTCAATTGGCTGAGCTGGGGTGAAGCTCCGAATATTAACGCTCAGCGGCCTTTTTCGACCAATGCCGATATGAGCTTTCTCCAAACGCAACTCTCCGGTGCAAGTAATTGTGCTGTACTGTGCGTTTTCTTGTGCTGAGATAATCAGCCTCTAAGCACCTTCTGCTTTTTTATCGACACGATAACAGTCCGTTTCGTGATCGAATCGCAGTCCGAAACGAAGCTAGGTCGTTTCGTTCTCAGCCCGAAGAATGTTCATGAGAGTCTTATTCTCGTAGAAAGAGAATTATGTCTGCCGCGAAAGTTTGGATCCAAAAGTTGATCACTCCAGTTCTCACCGTGCTGCTGCTGGGTGGCGTCTGGGTAGGTTGGTATTTTCTGATGGAGGCGGAAGTTGTCGAACAGGTCCAGGAGGAAACGTCGGATGAAGTGCGGACCACGGTGGAACTGAGCGAAACGAAACACGAACGGGCTGGCATCAAGTTGGGACAAATCGAGCGGGGGATTCTGCAGGTGACTGCGATTGTGCCAGGCCGAGTTTCCTATGACGAGTCGAAGCATGTTGAAGTGAGAGTCGCGACGGCGGGAACAGTGACCAAGATCTTGGTTAAGCCGGGCGATCAAGTGAAGAAGGGGGATCTGTTGGCGGTGGTTAGTAGCCCTGAGATCGGTCAAGCACGGGCGGCGGAGAAACAGCAAGCAACGGAGCTTGAGTTGCTCAACCGAACGCTCAATTTTCAGCGGCAGCGTCGAACCGGTATTGAAGCGTTAGTAACAGCGATCCAACGAGGCGATGGGCTCGACCTAATACGTGAATCCGCTGCGGCAGAACAAATCGGTGCTTCCAGAGAGACGTTGTTGACCGCTTATTCACAGATGCTGCTGGCGAGATCGCAGATTCGTCGGATTACGACGGCGACTGAATCGGGTGCGATTGCTGGGCGAACGGCAGCCGAGCGCAGTACACAACTGGAGACTGCGGAGGCAGCCTTGCGCGGGAGCGTCGAGCAGCTTTTGTTCGATAGCAACCAAGAGGTGGCAAAAGCGAGTGCGGCAGTCGAATCAGCCCAGCGGCAACTCGATTTAGCGAGACAGCAAACGGCAACGTTAATGGGCTATCAGTCCTTTGCTGAATTGCCAACTCGTGCGGAGTCACCGGGCGACAATCTGGCGACGGTAGAAGTCCGAGCTCCTCTAGACAGCACTGTCGAGCAGAAAAAAATAGCTGAGAGTGAAAGAGTTAGCCCCGGTGACGGCCTGCTACTGCTGGCTGACACCAGCAATCTTTGGATCAAAGCCCAGTTGCGTGAATCGCAGTGGCGCGGGCTGAATCTGACTGCGGGAGATGTTCTCAAAGTCGCTTCGCCCGTCTTGGGTGCGGAATGCTTGGAGGCCAAGGTTTACTTTGTTGGTCGCGAAGTGGATGCGGCGACGAATTCAATTCCAGTGGTGGCCACGATTGCAAATGATGGTCGTCTGCGTCCAGGTCTTTTTGTAAGCGTTGAAGTGCCGCTCGGCGAGAGGATCGAGTGCTTGTCGGTACCAGAATCGGCTATTGGAACTCATGAATCGGAATCGTTTGTGTTTCTACCTAGCGGTGAGCGGACGTTTGAACGTCATCGCGTTGAGACTGGGGAACGAGCTGGGGGCAGAATTGAGATCAAGTCGGGCCTACGAGATGGTCAAGAGATTGTGACTGAGGGTGTGTTCTTTCTGAAATCCGAATTGTTGCTTGAGGCGGAAGAGTGAGTTCAGGGATTGCATCTGAAGTGCATATCGAAACATCGCTTTTTAGAGTTCAACACCCACTGAATTCCTCACCAACTAGAACGCAAACATGCTCGCAAAATTGATCAATTTTTCGCTAGATAACCGCTTCTTGGTGTTCGTCGCATTTATGCTGATGGCCGCCGGGGGAACTTGGTCGGCGTTTCAGTTGCCGATCGATGCTGTGCCTGATATGACCAATGTTCAGATCACCGTGATTACCAAAGCGGGTGCGTTGTCGCCGGTAGAGGTCGAGCGATTCGTGACCTATCCGGTTGAATCGACGATGGGAGGGATTCCAAATGTTGAGGAGCTGCGAAGCGTCTCGCGTTTCGGTATCTCGGTGGTGACGATTGTGTTTGAAGAAGGGACCGACATCTATTTGGCGAGGCAGTTGGTCAACGAACGGATCGCTATTGCATCGACGATGATACCGAAGGAATACGGCGCGCCTGAACTTGGACCATTGACTACTGCACTCGGCGAAATTTTGCAGTTCGAAGTGCGTGGACCGGGTTATTCTCCGACAGAATTGCGCTCGATATTGGACTGGGACATCATTCCAAGGTTGCGCGGAGTCGATGGCGTGACCGAAGTGAACTCGCATGGTGGATTGTTCAAGACGTTTGAAATCCAGCCCGATCCACTACGCTTGTCGAGCAATGGGGTGACGTTGACAGAGTTGTTTCAGGCGCTCGAGTCGAACAACATGACTGCGGGCGGTGGCTATGTTGTGCGCAACCATGAATCGCAATTCATTCGTGGCCAAGCGATGATTCAATCTGTGGAAGAGATCGGGCAGATAGCGATACGGAGAGATGTTTCAGGCAATCCGTTATTGCTCCGCGATGTGGCGGATGTACAGCACTCGGCGATGGCCAGGCAAGGTGTCGTTACGCGCGATGGTAAAGGCGAAATCGTCACAGGAATGGTGATGATGCTGATCGGCGAGAACTCGCGTGAAGTGGTCGAGCGCGCGAAGGGGAGACTGGAAGAGATCAAGCCAACTTTGCCTCCTGGCATGACGATCGAAGTAATTTACGATCGCGCAGATTTGATTGAGCGCACGCTGAAGACGGTTCTGAAAAACTTGGTCGAGGGTGGTGTGTTGGTTGTGGTGGTCTTGTTGATCATGTTGGGCAGTTTTAGAGCGGGGATGATCACTGCGCTGGCGATTCCGTTGTCGATGTTATTCGCCACGAACCTCATGTATGCGGGTGCGATCACGGCGAGCTTGATGAGCTTGGGGGCGATCGACTTTGGGTTGATTGTCGATTCGTCGGTGATCATGGTGGAAAACTGTATGCATCGATTAGCACATGCAGTCGGATCGGGACGAGACTCGCATGGGAAACCCATTCTGACCGTTTCTGAGCGAAAAAAAATCATTCGAGATGCTGCAATCGAAGTGCGTAAACCTACGATGTTCGGCGAGTTAATAATCGCGGTTGTGTACTTGCCGATCTTAATGTTGGAGGGGACCGAGGGGAAGTTGTTTCGCCCGATGGCACTCACGGTTCTGTTTGCGCTCGCCGGTTCGTTAGTGATCAGCATGACTCTGATGCCGGCTCTGGCAGCGACCTTCTTGCCGAAGAAGGTTTCGATAGCAGATGGTTGGTTTATGCGGATCATCAAGCAAGTTTTCCGGCCGGTAATCGGTTTAGCGATTCGCAATCAAGTGGCTACAGCGATGATTGCGATGGCTGTGTTTGCGGTAAGCGTCCCAGTGAGTCTCCGGTTGGGCGCGGAGTTTATGCCGCGGCTTGAAGAGGGTGATTTGCTGATCGAAGCGAATCGACTGCCAAGTGCTTCGCTGGAAGATGCAGTCGTGATGTCCACGCAGCTTGAGAACACTCTGAAGAGCTTTCCTGAGGTTCGCACGGTCTTTTGCAAAACAGGTCGACCCGAGATTGCCAACGATGTGATGGGGGTTCATCAGACCGATGTGTGGGTGATTCTAAAGCCGCGTGGTCAATGGAGGCATGGATTATCTCGCGACGACTTGATCAAGGAGATGTCCGCGACGTTGAAGGAGACAATTCCAGGCGCCGTCTGTGCTTTTACTCAGCCGATTGAGATGCGAGTGGATGAACTCGTGGCGGGAGTGAAGGCTCAGGTGGCTGTCTTGCTCTACGGTGAAGACCTTAAGACGCTTGGGGATAAAGCGAAAGAGATTGAGCGGCAATTGAAGGCGATTCCTGGCGCCGTGGATGTAAAGGCGGACTATCAAGCCAATTTAACGACGGTGACTATTGTTCCGAATCGTGCAGCGCTGGCTCAGTATGGGATTAGTTCGCAAAAGGTGATGAGTGTTGTGGAGGCGGTTGGAGGACGGCAGACGGGAGTGGTTTACGAAGGTCGAGCACGGTATCCGATGATGGTGCGTTTTCCGGAGCGATGGCGGAGCGACCTGGAAATGTTGAAACAGTTGCCGGTCGATTCGATCAACGGCGAGCCTATTCCGCTGGGCAGTTTAGCAGACATTCGCACTGAAGAAACACCGCCTGGCGTTGAACATGAAGCGACGCGGCGTCGAACCTTTATAGCTTGCAACGTTCGCGATCGCGATGTGGCAGGCTTCGTGGCGGAAGCGCAAGAGCGAATTGCAAAAGAGGTGAGCTTGCCCGCAGGTTATGAAGTGATGTGGGGCGGAGATTTCGAGAACTTGCAATCCGCTTCTCTGCGACTGATATTGATCACACCGATCGTGTTGTTGCTAATCTTTTTGCTGCTATTCTCGACCTTCAACTCATTCTCGTTGGCGGGATTGATTTACCTTTCCGTTCCTATAGCGGCATCGGGGGGTGTTTTTGCATTGTGGCTGCGCGGGATGCCGTTCAGTATTTCTGCGGGGGTAGGATTCATTGCTCTGTTCGGCGTCGCTGTACTCAATGGGCTTGTATGGGTCAGTGCGGCGGAGGTCTTGCGTCGATCCGGCCTTGAATTGCTTAAAGTGTCCGAGGTGACAGCCATCGCCCGTTTGCGGCCGATCTTAATGACAGCTTTGGTAGCAAGTCTGGGATTCATGCCAATGGCGATGTCAACCAGTGACGGTGCTGAGATGCAAAGGCCGCTAGCGACGGTCGTTATAGGCGGGCTTATCACCTCAACTTTGCTGACAACCATCGTGGTTCCGGCAATTTATCCATGGTTTGCAAGACATTTGCCAAGAGTTATCGGAGAACCGGAGGAATGACGCTAAAATAGGAAGCGATTCTTCCAGACGTTCCGCTTTGTTGAGTTTCTCGTTGTCCACTCCGACCCAATTCGTCCCGACCTTGATTCAGTCCCTGTCGTCGCCCGAACCTTTGGTGCGTCGTCTACCGGCTGAGTTCTCACCCGAGCATTGTTTTAAGCGGTTATCGCGACTGCCGGGCTGTGTTTGGCTGGATAGCAGCTTGCCGATGGCTAAGTTGGGACGGTACAGCTACATGGCGGCTGATCCGTTTTGTACTCTACGGATCGACAAGCCACATTCAGGCGCCCTCGGCACGCTGGCGTCATTGCTGGCGCAGTACCGTTCGCCAATCGTCAAAGGACTGCCGCCGATGCAAGGCGGCATGCTCGGTTGGTTTGGATACGAATTGGGAGGTTGCTTTGAGAAGATACCGCTGGCGACTTACAACGAGTTTCGATTGCCGTTGGCAGCGGTTGGTTTGTATGACGTCGTGCTGGCATGGGATCACGAGCAGAATGAAGCGTGGGTTATCTCGCAGGGATGGCCAGTTGCGGATCCATTGAAGCGACAGCGCCGAGCCTATCGCAGGTTGCAGTATTTTTTGAAGTTGGTGGAAGCTCGTGAACCGCTGATGAAGGATGTGGTGCCGAAGTTCGGATGTGCGCTGCCGATGTCTCAGTTGGCTTCGCAGTACCCAACGCGATGGTCGGATCACTGGACGAGCAATTTTTCGTCGGCTGGTTTTCGCGATGCGGTTGCCAAGGCAGTTGAATATGTTCACGCTGGCGATATCTTCCAGGTCAACATTGCGCAGCGGCTGCTGCGCAAATCGAAGACAGATGCCCGCTCGTTGTACTTGCACCTGCGGAATGAAAACCCCGTTCCCTTCGGTGGCTTTGCTGATTTGGGGCGCGTGCAAATTGTGAGCAGTTCACCGGAAAGATTCTTAAAACTGAACGGCGGCGACATCGAGACGCGTCCCATTAAAGGAACTAGACCGCGCATGAGTGATCCGGCAGCGGATCAAGCGATGAGCGAGCTGTTGCGCAACAGCGAGAAGGACCGGGCGGAGAACGTGATGATCGTCGACTTGCTGCGCAACGATCTTTCTCGAATTTCGGAGACGGACGGTGTCAGCGTAACAAGTCTGTGCCAGTTGGAGGCGTACAGTTATGTATGGCATTTAGTGAGCGTTATTCGGTCGCGATTGGCTGAGGGGCAGACAGCATGCGATTTGATCAAGGCCACTTTCCCAGGCGGGTCGATCACTGGAGCGCCGAAGATCCGCGCGATGGAAATCATTAGCGAATTGGAGCCGACGGTTCGAGGTCCTTACTGCGGCAGCCTGGGTTACATTAGCTTTGCGGGCGATATGGACTTGAGCATTTTGATTCGCACGATCACAGCCTGTGATGGTTGGTGGCAAGTGCCGGTGGGCGGTGGTATCGTGGCGGCTAGCGATCCGAAGTTTGAGGAGCAAGAGACG
>JANPLP010000849.1:0-1640 GCA_031426595.1 Planctomycetia bacterium
ATGTCAGTCGAATCACGCCCTTCGCAAAGCCCTCAGGGCGTGCCACCCAAGTACGATGAACCCTAAACTCAAATCTGGACAAAGAAAGAGTCGTTTGGTGCCAGCCATAACTAAAAACTAATGGGTAACAACTGATTGCCAACCATTACTTATACCTAGACGGAAATTCGATTCGAAACAGCTGCGCGCCGCAAGGCTGAACGAACGAATGGAAACGTTGGGGCAACTGAAGTTTATGGCGAGTAGCGGTCATCAAAATCAGTTGAATCGCCACCCGCCTGTATGGCAATTCTGCTCATGCCAAAACGACCCGACCGAAGTTTGGCTTGTTCCGGCCCATAGGTAGAAACGTGAGGTCGCCTCCACTTTTTTCTCCTAGTCCACTAGAATCTGGCGTCGGTCGCCTGTTCCTCCACCTCGCCTTAACTCGACAAAAACCATGCTTGATCGAAAATTCATCGTTGAAAACGCGGTACTTGTCAAGGAAAACTGCGTTCGCCGCGGCGCGAAAGCAGACGTTGACCGGTTGGTCGAGCTGGAGATGGTTCGCCGTGGCAAACTGAACGATGTCCAGGAATTGAACCGATTGGCAAACGAGAAGAGCAAGCAGATCGGTTCCGCCAAAACACCGGAAGAGCGAGAGAGCTTGAAAGAGCAGGGGCGTCAACTGCGTGAGCAGAAGGATGCCGCTCAAGCCGCTCATGATGAACTCGACAAGCAGATCCATGAGCTCGAGGTCCACGTACCGAACTTGACGCATCCCTCAGCACCGATCGGTGCCGACGACCAGGCAAACCTTGAGATCAGCTTCGGCAAAACGCCGGTCCCCAAGTTCGATTTCAAAGCCAAGGATCATCTGGAACTCGGCAAACTGCACGACTTGATTGATTTCGAAGCCGGCGCTAGGGTTGCGGGAGCGGGATTTTACTTCCTTAAGCGCGATGCCGTGCTGCTCGAGTTGGCTTTGCAGCAGTTCGCAGTCCATCAATTGGTGGCCCGCGGTTTCATTCCGATCACCACACCCGACGTAGCTCACACGCAGATTCTGCACGGCATCGGCTTCATGCCGCGCGGACCTGAAACACAGATATATTCGATCGAAAACACGGACTTGAACTTGGTCGCGACCGCTGAAATTACGCTTGGCGGCATGATGGCGGATCAAACGCTCAACGCTGAGGAGTTACCGCTGAAGTTGGTCGGCATCAGCCACTGTTTCCGAACGGAAGCCGGCGCGGCGGGCCGCGCATCGAAGGGGCTCTATCGCGTCCATCAATTTACCAAGATCGAGATGTTCGCTTTCACTCTTCCCGACCAAAGCGATGCGATCCACGAAGAACTGCGTCAGATCGAGTGCGATTTATTCGATGCGCTCGAAGTGCCGTTCCGAGTGGTTGACACTGCCACCGGCGATCTCGGTGGCCCGGCCTATCGCAAATACGACTTGGAAGCTTGGATGCCTGGGCGCGGTGAGAGCGGCGAGTGGGGTGAAGTCACCAGTACTTCGAACTGCACTGATTACCAAGCTCGCCGATTGAACATCCGCTACCGAGTCAAAGGTGAGAAGGGGACGCATCTAGTCCACACGCTCAACGGTACCGCCTTTGCGCTTAGCCGCGCGCTGATCGCCGTGATGGAAA
>JANPLP010000850.1:0-3887 GCA_031426595.1 Planctomycetia bacterium
CGCAACTATAGCAGTTGCGACAACCGCGAAGTGCCCCCGTGTATGCGTCAACGATTGAGATATGCTACCTTTGCGCAGCGATGCAGCATTCGCGACGGTTCGACGCTAGTTGTCGAACTTTGACGCGAGTAAACCCCCAGCTCCGGATCTGTTCGGCCGCAGCATCAACCTGATCAATCAAGTCATAGGATGAAAGCTTGATCGTTAGCAACAGCCCTTGAAAGCGACTGGTGGGGTAATTCACGATGTCCTCGACAACTTCCAATGTATAGTTCGGCGCCACGTTCGCGTCTGCTGTTAGCCACTTAAACTTGCTGTACATCTTCCGTTTCATGCCAGCCGCTTTGCTGCGCCAATGTTCAAAACGCGGATGGTTCAGCAGCAACGGACTCATCTCTGCTGGATCAATTCCAGTGACCTCAAGTCCTACATCGAGCAGACGCTGGCATGAGCCGCCTGGCGCGCTGCCAATTTCCACCACTCTATCTCCAGGCTGCATCGGCAATTGGCTCCAAGCGACCGCTTCTGCGATTTTCAAGTACGCACGACTGACCATCGCGTCCGGCGCGACGACCGGATAGACTCCACCCGGCCAACAATGTTGGATCTCGGTGGCAGAATGCCTGCCGATCAACCATTGGTCGGGCTCGACAAGCACCACATCCAACACTTTGCTCCCCAATGCACAGGTAGCATTAATCAGGGGAGCCGTTTTGGAGGTGTGTTCCCCCTGCTTTAAGGCTGCACTAAACAGCTGACCGATGGTTGCGGTCATTTCCGACGGACCGGGTTCAAATCCGCGTGTTCCGGGTAAATTTCGATCGCGTTCAAAAACATGGATCGCTTGAAAATTCCCATCAGCGAGCGTCAAAGCCTGCTCCACAAGTTCCTCAGCCAATTTTCCGCGAAGGTTTCCCAACCCCTCTCCCGTAACTCGCGACAGCCAGCTCTGCGCCAGCAGCCCCAGATCCTTCTCGTTTGCTGTTTTGAAAGTGGCAAGGCCCGGGCGGGAAAACGCAAGCCTCAACGGGGCTGCTGAACCGCTGAATCGCTCTTTCAGCGGCCGCTCAGCGCCCTGTTGGCACGCAACGAAAACGAAGCGATCTTGACCCGAATTGGCTCGACTCGCGATAAGTTCCTGGACGTGGGGGCTCGTCATCACGTATAACTATGCTTCAATTAGCGGGCTGTTGGCTGCGAGAATGACGACTAAGATGTTGTCTTCCGTCTTCGGACGCTGATCCCCACCGAGATTTTGTTTTCAACCAGGGCCTTTCCTGGTCTTGCCGCCGCTAACTTGCGACCGGCTCTCGCAGGCAGTTTTCTCCCCGCGAGCTTAAGTTTACACCGTTTTACCCGAAACACAGGAACCTTTATGGCGAAAAAAGAAGAAGCATTTGAAGTTGAAGGCACCGTAACGCAAGCGTTGGCGAACACTCGCTTCAAAGTTCAGTTAGATACCGGAACTGAGGTTTTGGCTCACGTGGCTGGTCGAATGCGAAAGAATTTCATTCGAATCGTTCCAGGAGATAAGGTTCGTGTTGAGCTGTCCCCCTATGATCTCACCCGTGGCCGCATCATCTTCCGCGAACGCTAACGGCCGGATCTTCCACGAACGCCAACAACTGGCTAAGGTTTTCCCAGATAACCCGCACTGCTCTGGAAGTACCGTCGCCGACGCAGCTGAGCATCCGCTTTTTGGTCGGACTGCTGCGATTTGAGATCATCCAAGTTTGCCCGGCAGACTCGACATCCGACCTTTTCCAGATGAAATTCGATGTACTTCTGAAGGTTTTCGTCCATCGCGCCCAGCAGAAAACTCCCCAACTGCTGACGAGACGGACACGTCAACCGATTTCGACGCCAAATTTCGCCCAGCCCGTGAACGCCCGCTTCCCGCAGACCCACCAAAGCCACCAACCGTTCGCGAAGCGGTTCGCTGCTGCGTAGTTCAACTTCAACGCTTGCCATCAATTCTGCAGGCAATAATTCATCCAAGTAAGCTTGGAGCTGTTGATCTGAGTAAGTCTGAGCCATGTACATCTCGCCAAAGAGTGAATTCCGAGCTTCCAATGTAATCTAGTCGATCGTAAACGCCTCTACCAGCGCCGCCAGCCACTGCCGAATGTCATCTTCTGGCACCCTTCGCCGCAAGTTCAGGCGCGATCGGTAAGTTGGAGTTGCAGAACCGCCAGCCTCCTCGGATCGTCTGCTCAAAAACTGGACTCGGCGGAAGTTAACCGCAAGGTTATTCACCTCAGAATTCGTAAAACGCAATCCCAATTGCCGCAAACCAATGTTTGATGGGTGGCACCATCCTTTTACGCACTTCCCAATGTTTGATGGGTCGCACCATCCTTTTAATCCTTTTACGCACTTCCCTTTGGTGGGTGGCACCATCCTTTTATTCTTTTACGCACTTCCCTCTCCTCGGTACTCCGGGGAGCATCCGCCCGCACTTCCCTCTCCTCGTACTCCGGGGAGAGGGTCAGGGAGAGGGGCCCCGGACACCGAATCACAACAGTGTCACTTAGCTGCAGTGCTTCCCTTCAAAGGTGGGTGGCACCAGCCCCTTACGGGTGGCACGCTCTGAGGCTTTGCGAAGGGCGTGGTGCAGCAAAGAAACACGTCACGATGTAACCAAGCTCGAAGCACAGCGAGCAACCGTGAGCCCCCAGCACAAATGTCTGCGTACAGTGTCGTTAATTGGTCGTGCAGTAACTCTCAAACCCGAGTCAACTAGCACTGCCCACGCCCTTCGAGTACTCAGAGCGTGCCACCCAAAATCGAAGTCGTTCAGCGGACGTGCCAACCTGACCGCGCTTTCTTCCCTCTCCTCGGTACTCTGGGGAGAGGGTCAGGGAGAGGGGCAAGCGGAACTGGAGCTCAACCATGTTGCTTAGCTCCATCAATCTCCCACAAAGAAAAACAAACGATGCCTGTACAGGCGTTGCCATCGCAGCTTGCATCAGCGGCCAACTTGCAGTCCAAAACCGAGCTTTCGCCTCGATTCAACCAGCGCACAACTACACTCTCCCGCGAACATTCGCGACATCAAATGGGCTCGTGGTTATCAGTGACCTTCAACTAGCCCATGACTGTTAGTGGTCACACTATTCCCGTCACTGACTGCGGGGAGGCTCCACAAGTAACTCGAACACTGACCTAGCCGCGTCTCTCCGAGCCACTCAGCCTACGTGGTGGTGTGTACACGCCAGCTGGAGGAGGAGGTGCGCAGCTTTTTTCATTCGGTTTTGCAACGCTTTGTAAAATTTACAAACGTAGCTCGTGTAAAGGCCCTACCCTAAATTGCCGTGCCTGCCCACATTGCCGCCGGCGACGCGTTAAGCAACAATTTGGCCGGTCGAGGTTCGAATGGCACAGAGAGTGCATGTGTATTACTTCAGCGAGCGACCGAGGCCCGTAGCGGTGCTAGGTTGTTTTGCTCGCAAGGGCTGCTGAGTTCCTCCGACTCGACCGCAGCAACGTTCGCAAGATAAACTCCTTGAAATCTGCAAGCTCACTGATACGCGGAGCCACACGTTTTGGCGAGCTTAGTAGGAAACACGAAGCGACAACGACAGGGATGCCCCGTGACCTTAGAGGCGCGTCACCGAAGTAGGTGACAAACACATAGGCTGAATCAGCCCCAGGCCCGCATTTCACGGTTGAAGAGGGTCCGCTTGGAAGAGCCACCAAGCGGGCCCTTTTTCGTTCCTACTCTTGCGTTATATCCGACCGCTAGGCGATGTCAAATATTGACGAATCACGACGGTGCCCCGTGTCCATCCAATACTGATGGCATTCGCTTTGCGTCACAACGTCGTCCTCTGGTAAATCGCGTTATCCACTTCGCTATGGTACTATTAGCACCATCGGCGGAAGGC
>JANPLP010000851.1:0-6083 GCA_031426595.1 Planctomycetia bacterium
TTGGCTGTCGGCGCGACAATGCTCGGGATTTTTTTTTATAAACTATAAGTTCTAATGATTTTTTGAGTTTTGCAAACATACGGGCTTGTCATTTGGTGTTTTCACGCTCGACTATATGTTGTCACATAAGCGACTCTTTAAAGGAGAAATACTATGGCTGTGCATTTGGCCATTGCAGAGTATGGGTCACTTGAAAAAGCCGGTGTTGGATTGGAAGTACTCGAAAAATCAGGATATGGCTCGCAAGAAGTATCCTTGATTACAAAACCGACGAAAGTTCCAAATACCCTTGGTGCTATGCATGACGAGCTTCGAGGTGGAACTGCGACACTGGCGAGCACGGGTCTCGGAATGCTAGTCGGGGGTTCGTTTGCCGCGCCAATTGCCATTGGGACCATGATCGGGCCGTTTATCGTCGCAGGACCATTGGCAGGATTAGCGATGGGAGGAGGAATGGGCGCTTTTTTGGGTCAACTCAGCAGTCCTACCGTAAAAGATGCGAAAGCTGAATATGAAAATCGCGTGGAGTCTGGATCAGTCCTTGTTTTGTTGGAAATAGGCAGTCCCGTTCGCCTTCAAGACGCAGTTAACCTTCTGAAAACAACCGATCCTCAATCGCTCGAAAGTTTCGTCGCAAGTGCTAAGTAGACGCTTTTAAGATCAAACAGATGCGGGTTTTAAACCCACTATTTGCCAAGGTGACTATGTATATATCCGGCTGTATGAGGAGCGGTTGAAGCCTGCGACATTTGTGACTTTCTGGTCGTTCCCGCCATGAACTTTCCTACCGTTCCAGGTATCAGTCGGTGAAGCACATTCAACAGCAAACCTTGACGACCTGTGACTACCTGATCCTCAGGCATAGCCACCAATTTCACAAGTGCATCCACCGTAACTTTTGCATCATATACAGGTGAAATAGGGACTGCTTTATACCCTGTGTAGTTCCCAACGCGCTCGAAAAAAGGCGTATCGTGTGCCATGGGTAGCACCGTGCAAACATGGATATCAGTTAAATTTTCGTTGTTCAGCTCTTGCCGCAATGCATCCGATAAGCCAACGATTCCAGATTTTGCGGCCGCGTACGAAGCGTACAACGGAGCCGGCACCTTGGCGAGTATCGAAGCGACGTTTATCAGTGTACCTTTTCCCCGCTGGCGAAAATGTTTTAACGCACAGTGGCTGCCGGCAATCGTGCCGACCAGGTCGGTACGAATGATCTGTTCATGATCTTCTAGGGGTATCGAATCAAATCTTCCTATCGCCCCAACACCCGCATTGTTAATCCAAACATCGAAATGACCATAGGTGGCTATAGCTTTCACGGCCAATTGAACGACTGCGCTGGAATTGCTCACGTCCGTACAAACTGCCAACGACGTACCGCCGGCAGCGATACATTCTTGACCAACCTCTTCAATCGTTTGCTCGTCGCGCGCTGCCAAAACTAAATGCACTCCTCGACTCGCGAGTGCAATGGCGGTACTTCGACCGATTCCACTCGACGCTCCCGTGATCACAACGACTTTTCTGTAATAGGAATATTGATCTGACAAATTACGAACTCCATTTCTATGCGAAAAATTTTCAGGAATGGGGAGAGTTTTCACCGACGGCCACCTCTGGCTCTTGGGCGCCGTCAAAATTGAGGAGAATTTTATCCTTCGCAGATGCGTAGATCTGGCTTTTTAACGGAACGGCGTGACCCGTTCGGTTATTCAGGGTATTTCGCACTTCAACCGGACGGCACGCGCCGTTCCGCTTAACAGAGTAAATGCCATTTGGCTTGCGATTTTCCGACATCTGAGTCATCATTCAGGGGCTTGTGCCCCTTCCGCTAACAGTTTGTTTGCGGCTGTGCGACTTCTATGAGGACAAGTCATTAGCAAACAGCAAAATGTATCGAATTCAAATTGCTGATGATGAAGTCATTTCTTGTCACAAAAACCTCTTCGAAGCCTAAAGTTCTAAGAGCGATCAGAGCCAGCGACCTTGACTAGCTTGTTATACAGTCCAAGTATTAAAAATGGCGCAACCCATTGGCCTACGAACAATGCGTTATGCTGTTTTCCTGACAGTTTCAGGCCAAAAGCTATAAGGATAGACCCACCGGCGGCCCACAAGAACACATCTGAAGGGAGCTTTGCCGTTTGCTCTTCGATCAGTCTGGCTAGGTCGCCTTCTGCATGTTTCTTGGGCTCGGATCGAGAATCGTAGCGATCCCCAAGTTGCAACAGTTTAGCTTTCATATTTTCGCTTTCACACGTGTAAGGACAAGAATTTGTAATGCCTACCGAAATTTCTTATGGACGAATACCGGCACCGATTGCCGCACCCACTCGCGCACCCTGCTGACCGCCAATGGCACCTCCGATTATAGCGCCAGCGTTCGCATTGCCTGCTTGCTGCGGACTGCTATAAAACCCTGAACCGTAGTTGCTTCCATAAACGCCAGACGGTTGCGTAGAATAGACCTGGTTCCCGCTATAGATCGGGGGCGAGTAGGGATAATTGTTGTAGTATCCGTTAGAAGGCTGCGAGTAATAGCTTGGAGCGTTTTGTGAATAGTGTTGATGAGGCTGCACGTAATAACCGTTGTTCGTATAAACGTGGCTTTGCCCGTAGCTTGGACGAAACGATTGATACTGTACGCCATTATTTGAGTAAACACGATTAGGAGTACCCACAATGACACGCTGCTGGGGCACTGCCGTCCGAACGCTTGGCGAGTAATAGTAGACTTGAGCCTGAGTTTCGCCGAACAGGCCGCCAAGTGCGAGTGCGCTGGCAAACAGCCATGAATGAAGATTTTTACGCATTTGTATTCTCCTGGGAGGGAAGGAAATGGGGCGCGGCAGCATATGCCGACACATTTTTATGGGATTCAGTTCCTTATCCGCAACTACGGTGCCGCATATAGCTGCCCTTACAAAAAATTGTCACAAAGCTCCATCTAACTTTCGCAAACCTGCAATTGACTCCCGTCTTCGACCTAGAACTTCCAGGTTGGGGTCCAAGCCAAACGTGAATGTGG
The DNA here is from genome assembly GCA_031426595.1 of Planctomycetia bacterium. Classification (GTDB taxonomy): domain Bacteria; phylum Planctomycetota; class Planctomycetia; order Pirellulales; family Pirellulaceae; genus Aureliella. The sequence goes on from JANPLP010000851.1 coordinate 3,035, forward strand.
TCACAACCTAATCAGCGTGATCTGTAATAAACCAGAAAGTGATCATTCAAATTGCTTGAAACGAACGACCAGGAAAAATGTAGTAGGCGAGGGAAATCAAGGTACATGCTCGTCAATGGTCCGCAATCGCAAGACGTACCAGATCCGATACTTCAGATGGATCAGCTAGTTTCAACGATTCGTTAAAATACTTCATCGCTTTCTGTTGATCGCCGCTCTTTTGTGCAATGATTCCAGCATGATAACAGATCACTGGATCGCGATATCCTATGGCAAGCGTCTTGCCTATCTCAACAACAGCAGCTTCCAATTCACCATTGGCTTGCAATGCCCAGGCGTATGCATTCCGGGTAAAGATATCCTGTCGCCGCGACATTTCGATTCGGGCAACACGGAGTCCTTCAATGGGCCTATTCGCATAGTTGACGTAATAGAAAACTAATTCTCGATTAGCATTGTCTGCCCCCTCGGATTCGGCCATTGCTTGACTTTCGAAGTCGGAAAAGACCACGCGTGCTTTGTCGGTTTGACCGGCACGCCAAAGTGCCTCTCCCAACACGAAAAGATTCTCCGGATGGGGCGCTGCCGCGACAAATTCACGAGCCGCGACGACAGCATCCTCATATCGTTTCTGTGCCGTACGGACCTTTACCATGTTGCCGAGCGCATAATGATACCCTGGAAATAATTTCAAAGCATCGCCGAGCGCTGGTTCCGCAATATTAGGCTTCCCATCCAGCAATTGAAGGTGAGCGAATTGGGTAAGGATCCATGCCCTGTCCTCGACCTCAGAAGGCGCAATCTTGGCGTAAGCCGATTGCATCAGATCTACCGCTCCTTGGATATCGCCAAACAGTTCGCGAAGATAAGCCGCTCGGGTCAATCCTGAGATTTCTCCGGGGCGCATATCGAGCGCCCACTGTGCGGCTTTTTCTGCTTCTTCATACTTCCCTGTTTCGATGCAGGCATCTGTAAGTAATGCATACGAGAGAACATCGTCAGGTCGTCGTTTCACAAGAGCCCGAGCAAGTTCCAAAGCTTGAGAAAACTCGTGGTTTCCAAGCGCGATCCAAGTCTCGATCCTTCGTGCATCAAAATTATCGGGATCTAATCGCAACGATTCATTTACTTCTATCGTTGCTCGATCATAAAAATCAGGATCCGCTGTCTCCCTTGCACGGCGAGTAAGTGCCAGTGCGAGAGCGTTATGCGCATCGGTGCTTTTGGGGTTTGCTTCGATCGCAATTAAAGCTGACGCGATTTTTTCACCGGCCGGAGTTTTTGCCACTGTAGAAATCGCCGTCTCACAATGCGCCAAAGACGCTAATGCGATCAATACGCTGGTATTCAAAACTAAGATTTGTGGAGAGTACATTTGAATTTAGATGGTAGTTTGAAAGTCACATGGGAATCCGGTTAGAAATAAAGAGTCAGCCCAGAAAAAAGTCTGCTTCCAACAGCGGAGAATAACCGCTATCCATCACGAAGACTGCTCTGCACCCTTGAGGCGGAAATAACGGGCGGCTTGCAGATTGTCGAATCAGTGACAAACTTACACAAATCTGCCTGACGGACCTGTTGATCCGTCAAGTAAGATTCAGTAACAGCAACGTGGTCGTTTGACTAACTCAACCTCCCACTATCGCCGCTCCGCTATCCGCGCTCTCAAGATTTCCAAGACGACAACCGATCACTAGTCTCAAATAGATTGTCCTTCGCGTATCAGAATGGCACAAGCCGTTCGATACGCGCGAAAAGTCCTTTTCTAGCTTTAAGGAGGTCCGCCGCCAGCCTCACCCGGATCCACGTGTCGCCGATCGCGTCCGCTCGGACAGTTCGCTAGATAAGGGAAGGTCGTTCGGTAAGGAGCATCGTTGACATTCACGCCATCACCTAGCTTGTTGTTCGGTGCGACATTAAAGGAGGGATTGAATACTCCTGAGACAGCTCGCAACGAGATGTCAGTCACGTCGTCGAAGACACGGCGGCCATTGGGGTACCCAGCTCCATCTCCTCCAAGAACACCAAGTCGACTTGCACTGCCAATCGACGTCGGGGCTACACCTGTATTCAAACGTAGTAAATCGGCGATAGGACCAGCGGTGGTTCCGGGGGCAGCAATGGGTGGAGCATAGGTTACGAGAGGTAACAAATCAGTCCGCGGCGGTGCAGGAATAGCAACGGCTCCATTGGTCGCAGCATTGAGGATTCTCGCGAGTGTTGGATCAAGAAAGAAATTTGCAAATCGCGAGTCATTCTTTGGCTCGTCCATGCTAAAACGATCCTTGAAACCTGTTCCCACAAGCAACTCGTTGATTAACGGATTGCCCATTCTTTGCACTTGCCGAAAACCTCCAGAGCCCTGTTGCGGTTGTGGAGATCTCCTTACCGTCACGCGAGGTCTTGAGGTCGTTCCCCAAACTCCTATGGTCGCGGCCGTTGAACTTGCCGCTTCTACAGCACCAGTGCGGGTGAGTAACGATACCGGCACCTCAATCGCAATCGAGTTCACTGCAAATCCGGATACAGTATCCGTCGCAAAATTTTGTAATGCTGCATCCTGAGAAGCAGATAGGACGGGCGAAATATGGGTATTGAGCGTATCAAAGGCTCCCCCAAGATCTATCCAAAACGCGTCATCCGTCGTCCCAGCAAACAACTTCACATTTGGCGTCGTCGCAGTGTAAGTTCCAGCAGAAAATAGTGCCGCATAATCCATCGTACGTGGGCCTACATTGGCAGGTACGACATAGAGTGGCCCAGGTCCCACAATCCGTGTCGAGTTTCGACCCTTTAACATGGTGACCGAATAGCTTTGACGCATTCCAAGTCCAGGTGAAGAAAACGAAGTGATTTGTGGAGGAACAATTTGTGTTCCGGGCGCTACCGGCGAAGGCGAGTTCGCTGGTGCGTTGATGCCAGCTCCAGCTCCGGCATAGACTTGAAAGAGGTTGGGCAATCGCTGCTCAGTATTAAAGCGAAACTGGAATGTGACATCGGCGACCGCATCGTTGTTATTGTCGACCTTAATTTCGTAAAGAATTTCTGG
>JANPLP010000852.1:0-1823 GCA_031426595.1 Planctomycetia bacterium
TAGGCGCGCAAAGCGATAGCTGCAGCGATATCTTGCTGATGATCCGCTTGTTGTTGCAAGAATCTCGCGATTGCATTCGCCGCTTGTCGCGTCGCTTCATCTCCGTCACAGTAAAGTTCCTGGGTCGCTCGCGCATGTTGGCGCAGTTGTTTGGCCGGCATCCACAGGCTGGCGGCGCGGCACGCTACACTCCGCGACTCAATGAACACCCCATCAGGCATTCCAGTGGCGTCAACAACTGAAGTGTCAGTGCCATTTGCCCAACTGGGCAGCGATGTCGACACTAGCGAGCTCTTGCCGGGACGCTCAATAACTTGCACCGCCACTGGCAGCGAGGCGCCGTTCATTGCGCCCGAGCCGGATGGAGGGACCGCGATGTGCTCGGCGATGAGCAGTGGAGCGGCAGTGTTTCGATCGACTCCCTGCGAGGGTTGGTTTGGAAACGCAACCGTGAAAGGGGAAGTCTGTGATCGCGCATCACCGGCAATGTGAACTATCACCGTTAGCGCTGTCGCGATTGCTAGCGACCACCAGTAAGTCGGCTTGCGCGATCTTTGCATGGAATGCGGCTATAAACACGAGTACGAATAAGAACGATCCAAACGACGCTGCGTAAGGAATCGAACAAATCGATTGCGCGACTGTAGCCCGCCTCAGATGCTAACACTTAGTCGGCTCAGGCAAGCTGTGCGGCTTGGTGAAGGCTGGTGGTATTGGTAAAGCGAACTGAGGAAGTGGCACGGATTTCTTCCCCTGCTTTTATGGCTCGTATTTTCCAAGACTCATGTCATGAGCAGGAATCGCGATCGAGATGCATAGAGGACCAAACGCAGAGAGGTCGAAAAGCAGAGGGCCGAGTGAGAATAAAAAGAAAAGCTCCCGGATCGTGAACGAGTCCCAGGGGGGCGGAGGACTGCGCGCTTACTATCCGGGAGCAAGTTTCTTTTTAGAGCGGATTTGATCGAAACCTCCATGTTTCAATCACCGCTTTATCCGTAACCGAAAGCTGATTCAGGTGAACTTGAATGAACAAATCTGCCGTCGTCAGTCGGATACTTACTGCTTTAGTTGGCCTCTGGAAGAATTAGCAAACTTGGCATCCGTGCACAAGAGCGTTTTTCCCTGATCGCAAACTTTAGTGACGCTCGTGAGTGTCATCAAAGTTCAGTGCAATCACACCTCATCCAACTGTGTTGCTGACTGTTTCTCTTGAGCGAGTCACTGTCAGCGACGGAGGTGAAGATAGAGGCTGTAGGGTACTAAGGTCAAGGCGACTTTGTGTGCTTGTCCACGCTTTTGTCAAAGAGAGTGAGGAAAGGAATTTGCTATCACGAATGACAACTTTACAGCGTTCACCTATCCCACGCATTTCAACATTTTGCGTCCGCAGCAGCGACTTCCAATAAAAAACTGGCCACTCTTCCGAGCGGCCAGTTTCAAAGTTGTGCAACGAAAAGCGAAGTCGGCTTACTTGAACTTGTCAGCGGCGATGGTAATCGTGCCGAGATCGTTCACGCCCTCTTTGATTTCGATATCCATGCGGCCGCGAGCCCACTTTACTTTCTTGCCGCCCATTGTGACTTCGTCCAGTTTTCCTACTTCATGCCAAGCACGGAGCGTCACGGGGCCGACGGGCAGATTGGCGATCTCCAATACACCGTCTTCGCCCGAAATGCCAATCGCAGGATGCTCTTGAACGATGATGTGCGCTTTCATCCACGGATGCACATTGCACTCAACAGGAATGGGTGCGGGTTCTTCCGTTTCAATTTTCAAGTCCTTCGAACCACCAGCAGGCACTAAAAAGTTGACCGCTTGATTGT
>JANPLP010000853.1:0-4194 GCA_031426595.1 Planctomycetia bacterium
GCCGTGCATGTCATGCAACCCAAACTTATTCGGCTTCTTCTCGCCAATGAGATGCGGTACACCATCCGAATTTCCCGCGTGCCAAGCGTATTCGTCCAACTCACTCGCTTCATCACCGAACGCATAAGCATTCTGCGAGCCCGCGCGGCAAGCATACTCCCACTCTGACTCAGTTGGCAAACGATATTGGTGTCCCGTCAGCTTACTCAACCACTTCGTATACTGCTTGGCTGCATATTGAGTCATCGTCACGGCGGGCAGTTTTGGATCTTCACCGAACTCGTAAGTAAAGGATGCATCGTACAGTTCTGTCGGTACAGTCACCGCATCAACCTGGTTCGTCGCATCGACCTTGCGTAGCCCTTGCGATGCGAGAGACTTGAAGAGTCGGTACATCGACATGAACAGCTTATATTCACTCCACGATGTCTCATATTTAGCGACCCACATTGGCCCGACTTGGACTTTCACCTGGGGCGCTTCGTCCGCTTGATGACCGGCTTCGCTCATAGGGCTGCCCGTCGCGAACTCACCACCAGGAATCGGAATCATCTCAACCGTTACGTTGCTGCCGGGAACCGTCAGTGTGTAAGGGACCATAAAGCCCTCTTTCACTTGCACGAATGGACCGCTCTCGGGTTTCGATGAGGAGATCCCCAGTTGCTTTAAATCTCCATCCACTGCGAACGCAAAACCACTCCAGCTACAAATGAATAGCAAGCCAAGCCCGGCAAACCAATTCTTTTGACTAATCATGAACTGCCCCTTCTTAATTTGCCCATTAAACCACGGCTGGGTACGAACTATCAGGCAAATGCAACCGCTGTTTGGCCACGGTAGCTGCCGACTTCTGCTCCATCTCCTCCACCGGCTTGGCGAAGATTGACGCCAACCACATTGCTAAAATTGGGTCCGCTGGCATTCCCACCATTGGACTCTCCACCAGTCCCAAAACCACCACAAACACCGTAAACTCAGGGATCATTGGGATTTTACTACAAAACGAATCCTTGATGTTCAGCATCAGTAGCGTAGCGATAACGAGGGTTATGGGAATCCCATACAACAAAGCCGTTTCCAGCAACATATTGTGCGCGTGCCCCGAATGTTCAAACATGATTTTCGCACTGGAACCACCTCCATGTCCAATCAGCGGGCTCGAACGTATGTGATGAATCGCCTCCTGCCAGATTTCCGTTCGCCCCGTCAGCGAAGTGATCTCTTGCAGCGATCCGCTTTTGCTCGTCTTTAAAAGGGTCTTTTCCAAAAATAGATCCAAACCCGATGTCGATTCGATATACAGCGAAGTCGCCGCGATCGCAACAAACAAGCCCGCAATCAGTAAGTAAATCGACCGAACGTTTAGCAAGGGTAGGCACACCACTCCGATCGCCAGAACCGTCGCGATAACCGGCGAGCGAGACTTGGTTTCAATCAATGTCAACACAAGCAACGGAATGGCTGGGATCGCCCATCGCCAACTAATCCAGTTCTGTTTGCAAGCAACCAACAACATCACCGTTGCCAAGCAGACCGAACGGCCCGTCGTATTTGGATGCCCGACCCCTCCCATCCGGTCGACGCTTTGCGTTAGGGAAAGGTACTCTTTGAACACACCGATTTCTGGGTAGAACAAGTACGCCCCCCAGCCCAGCAAGACGTACGCCCACACGGCCAGCATCACCGTGATTGAAACGGTCTTAAAGCTGAATAGCGAAAGGCATGTGAGCGTGAGCAGCGAATATCCCAGCACCATCAAAGCGACGAACAATGACACCGGCTTCTCGGGAGACTGGAGGATCGAAAGAAACGCGCCGCAGATGAATACAACGATTAACCATCCTCGATGCGTCTGCAACAAGCGCCGTACCGTGGGCAGTCGCCACCATCCCCAAGCTCCCGCCGCCAACGCAGAGAGCCCTACGCCGATTCGAAATAGAACTTGAAAGGAAATCGAAACGCCCTGCGATCGGTCAACGTTTCTCGTGATGTCGATACCGTTACCAAAAACTGCCAAGAACATAACGGTAATTGCGATCATAGGCAAAATAGCGATGCCGCGATAACGCAATCGGCAGACTGGTTCAGTTGCTTGTGTAATGGATGACATTTACTCTGCCCGACTACAACAGTGCATCATTAAACGGCGAAATTGCTGTTAACATACGCCTCATTTTAGTTGCATCTCAATCTGCATTCCCCTTGCCTTTCGAAGCTGACTTTCAATTTGGTAACTTCAAACTGAAGAAGTAGGGTTAGCACGAATAGTCGTTACCTAAGCCACCGATGTTGCGGCCTCACGTAATCGTAGTCGCCCGGTTTTTAAAGCCTAAGCCCTACGATCCGACTATTTGCTTCAACCCGCAGCCAACCCGCCACACCGCGACTGCGTCCGCTTTCACGCTATTGAACCACTGCCGAAGCCGCATTCTCGGCCACGTACGACATGGCTTCTCGCATGGTCCCACGATCGATCGAGTGAACATCAAACGGTTGGCCAATCTGTTTCAAAAGTGTGATCGTTAACTCGCCACCCAAATGCTGACGGAATTCTTCCAGCCCATCGAAAATCACCGACTCATTCAAAGCGGAATCCCAAATCGGTAGCTGAAGTCCCAGCAAAGTTTTTAGCGTCGCATCGGCCACGGAGCGAGGAAGGCCCAATTGCAAATGCGAGTAGACGGTGTCAACCGCCACTCCGATCGCGACCGCTTCTCCGTGCCGTAGTCGATAATCAGTGATAGCTTCCAGTTTATGGGCGGACCAGTGACCGAAGTCGAGCGGCCTCGCTTGCTGAAGTTCGAACGGATCGCCACCCCGAGTGATGTGCCACAGGTGCAGCAGCACAGACTCGCGAATCGCGATCGATGTCTGCGGTTGCTCACGAACTGCGATCGCCTCCGCGGCACCCGTCAAGAACTGAAAAAAATCCGGGCTCTTGAGCAGCGAAACTTTCACGGCTTCCGAAAAACCACACCGGAAATCGCGATCGCTCAACCCCTCCAGCAGTCGCTCGTCATTGATGACAGCCCATGGAGTTGCAAACGTTCCCTTCCAGTTTTTTTTCTTGAACCAGTTGACCGCATTCTTCACTCCAACCCCAGAGTCCGCTTGAGCCAGCGTCGTTGTTGGAACGCGTATCAAACGAATGCCGCGGTGTGCAACAGCAGCCGCATATCCGACTGTATCCAAAATCGCGCCGCCCCCAACCACTAACACATAACTCCGCCGGTCCAGATTGTCGCGATTGAACGACTCCAGCAAGTGGTCCACAATAGCGGGATCATTCTTAACCGCTTCGCCACCCGGCAACTGTTCAATCGGTGCGACTAGTTCCACACCAGCCTCAGGCGAACTTAACTGGGCGGTAATCTTCTGCGTTAACTGGCAGTCCCAATTGCACAGTCCCTCGTCGATCCATACTTGAACCCGCGCGGGACGTGTGCCGCTGTGTTCGAACAAATCCGACATGACGGAAAAATCATCGCCAAAACAATCTTTGGTGAAACGGAGCCGGTGAACCATTGGCACTGCGAACTCGATGTCGTATCGATTCTGCTTGGCTGACTGGCCCAAAGGATCACTCAAGAGTTTGTTAGGAATATTCAAAATTTTTAAACTGCAAGCGGAAGGATTCGGCGGGGGCTCTCGGCGGTGTCTTTGCAATGCTTCTGCCTAGTCAGGTTCAAGCCAGTTGCACCCGCTTTTCTTGCGAAGTGATCTCGAAGCAATTGCGAACTAATTGTCACTAGGGAACCGAGAATGTAAATTAGTGCCGCCTTAAAGTTGGTCAATTCATGGGGTTGCGGCCAATCGGGGATGCTGCCAAATGGGGTTGTACTGTTATCTTAACTGCAGCCTCCGGGCGAGGCACCCTGCTTTGCTGGGGATTTGTAGCGATCGGGCAAATTGGGTGCGACAGCCCGCTGATTAATCAGTGGCCTGGCATACTCGGTCCGGCTTAATCCGCCTGGCATACTCGAAATGTTGAAACACTGCTTTCTTTCAAAACCGGGCCTTGGACCTGACCGCGACCACAAATCCTCTCTGACACGAATGGCACGGGTTTAAGTCGTAAAGCATTTAGGCGGCTCGCTTTCGGGCATGCGAGCGAGGTTCGTTCAGTAGCTTATACGGCTTCGGTCTGTGTTTGACCAAACGCGGTTCGGTTCTGTCGGGGCGATCACCTACTTG
>JANPLP010000854.1:0-1213 GCA_031426595.1 Planctomycetia bacterium
TCAATGGCGGAAAACTCTCGCTGCAACGTGGCCGGGAAACTCGGCGAGCCCATCGACTTGGCGATGGCGTCGATGTGTTTCATCATCTCGGGTTCGAATGTGCGCAGCGCATTGAGAATGGTCGCAGCGCGCCACATGAAAATGCCGCTATTCCAATAATACGTGCCAGCTTGGAGATACTGTTCAGCGATCTGACGGTTGGGTTTCTCGCGGAAGGATTCAACGCGGTAGGCACCCGCAACTTTGGAACTTGCCAACGTTTCCCCGCGCTGCACGTAACCGAACGACTCGGCAGGATAATTCGGGCGAATCCCATAAGTCACAATTTGATCCGGCGACTTTTCGATCAACCGTACGCCGGCTGACATGCAATCTTGAAACTGTTGATCGGTGCCGATCACATGGTCCGAGGGGAGAACAAGCATGATGGCGTCAGGGTCGGCGTGAACGATCAGCGATGCGGCCAACGCGATACAGGCCGCGGTGTCGCGCTTCATGGGTTCGCCGACAATTTGTTCCGGTGGAACCAAAGGCATTTGAGTGCGCACAGCATCCACCAAATGCTGATTCGTCATCACCAGCGTATGTTCCGGCGAAACAAGTCCTTGCAACCGCTCGAAGGTGGCTTGCAGCATCGTGTTGCTTCCGACCAATTGCAGCAATTGTTTTGGAAACCCATTTCGGCTTGCGGGCCAAAAACGCGTTCCAGACCCGCCCGCCATAATTACTGCATGCAACACGTAAGATCCTCCAAGGGCTTTACCACATTGAAGCTATTAAAAAACTTGAACTCATCGAAAACTTAGCTGTAACCAAGCGAGCAATTCGCAAGCTTTACCAAACTGAAGTAATTGAGAAGTTTCGACACGCCTGTTCGAACGCAATCGACTCACTGATTGCTTGCCTGGAGCCACTAAGTCGATATGGCTAATTTTCATCAAAAACTAACTGTTCGTCGGTGTCCATCGGCATTGTAGATTCCGATGACAAACCAAGCCACAGTAACTTGAGAGGCCAAAAGCAACCTGCGACGAGCGCGCAGAATGGTCAGCTAGCACCCATAGGCGCAATCTCAACCATAAAAGTGGTGACTAAGGAAGACCGATTCGCTTAAGCGTTTTGTTTAACGGAAAAAAGTGTCGGAGCAGATTTTCGTACCAATTCCGACTTTTTTCGCAGCTTCTTCAGCGTCGAGTGCCCAGGCGGGATGAAT
>JANPLP010000855.1:0-1854 GCA_031426595.1 Planctomycetia bacterium
GTCAGATTTTGCCAAAGTCGTTGGCTGGCTGAGCCGAGTCCAGGACCGATTTAGTCCTCGGCCGAGACCAATTTACGCATCGGATCCTTCAAAGATTGCGACTTCCATGATGGCAACGGAAATACGATCCCGGCTGAACAAGATTCGGGACAAAGTCGAAGCGGGCAGACGGTTGACAGTCGACGAAGGAGTATTCCTTTACGATCCGCAGGTGCCGCTTCAAGAAGTCGGACAGCTCGCTAATCTGGTACGCGAGCGGCTTCATGGAAACGTCGCTTACTTCAATATTAATACCCACCTGAACCCGACCAATGTGTGCGTCTATCGCTGTCGGTTTTGTGCGTTTCGTAGCGACTTGCGCAGCCCCAAAGGTTACGCGATGACTGACGCTCAGGTGCTGGAGCGCGGGCGTGAAGCGACTGAGAACGGCTGTACTGAGATGCATATCGTCGGCGGCCTGCATCACAAAATGCCTTACGAATGGTACCGCGGCATTCTGGAGATCTTACATACCAATTACCCGAACTTGCACCTCAAAGCGTGGACGCCTGTCGAGATCAACTGGTTTGAATTCCTTACAAAACGATCCACCAGAGATATTTTGGCGGACCTTCGTGACGCAGGTTTAGGGAGTTTGCCGGGGGGCGGCGCTGAGATTTTTCATTCCGAAGTTCGCGATCAACTCTGCGAACACAAAGCTGACGGACACAAGTGGCTAGAGATTCATCGTACAGCTCATGAGCTCGGCATTCGCAGCAACTGCACGATGCTGTACGGGCATGTCGAGGAAGCCTATCACCGGATCGATCATCTTTCTCGCCTTCGCGAACTTCAGGATGCAACAGGTGGATTTCAGACCTTTATTCCATTGGCCTTTCATCCTGACAACACCGAACTGAGTGCATTGAGGAAGCCATCCGCGCTGATGGACTTGCGCACGGTAGCGGTCAGTCGCTTGTTTCTCGACAACGTACCGCACGTCAAGGCTTACTGGATCATGTTGGGTATCGAGACAGCTCAGTTGGCATTGCACTACGGGGCTGACGACATCGACGGAACAGTGCGGCATGAATTGATCTATCACGACGCCGGTGCGACCACTCCAGAAATGCTGACCGTCGAACGGATCAAGCAGTTGATCATCGAAACAGGCCGTGAACCGGTCGAGCGCGACACCCTTTACCGAAAGATTCATCGCGACCCAACCAATCTGCGAGAATGGACAGTCGGGGAAGCGGTCGCTGTCGGCTGAGTTGACAGCGGGTTGCTGAGTTGGCAACAGGTTGAAGTGCCAGCGGCATGAATTGCAACTGCGGCTGGCGCAGCATGACTCAACGAGTGACCGCACACGCCGCGTAAAGTCAGTGGTAGCCTTGGTTAAGGATCTGCTTCAATTCGCCCGAGACAAATCTCGTCGCGGCTCACAAATGCGTATCTCGTGGACGAAAAGTCGCTGGCGCCCTGCTGAAAATTATTGGAGATATGTTTAGAATCTCCGGCTTGAATCAGTCGGCAACCGGCCACCCGCCGGCTTCCAGCGGAACACAGCTCGCCCCGAATGGACTCATCCACCGATGACTTTTGCAGCGATCCTCGACGAACTGAACTGGCGCGGACTCATCCACCAATCGACTGAGCCCGTCGCGCTCCGCGAGTGCTTGAGCAAGCCTCAAGCGGTTTACGCTGGATTTGATCCGACCGCGAGCAGTCTGCATTGCGGAAGCTTGTTGCCTCTGATGGCTTTGCGGCGGTTTCAGCGGTTTGGCCATCGACCGATCGCGCTGGTGGGCGGGGCGACGGGCATGATTGGCGACCCGAGTGGGAAGAGCGAAGAACGGGTGCTGCTGTCGCCAG
>JANPLP010000856.1:0-5031 GCA_031426595.1 Planctomycetia bacterium
GTCGCGCTGGCGACCGGCGGTTACACCCGCGGGATTGCTGACATATAGCACAGGATCGCCGGTGCTCCTAAATTCAACTCCTTGAAATCGACTGGGCAAAAAACCCGAATGCCATTGTCGCGCGGCGATGGGCTGTTTCTGACCGAACTTGCCAGTCGATACCATCACCACAAAACCGGGAAGATTCTCGCACTCGCTTCCCAACCCATATTGCAACCAAGATCCCATCGCTGGACGGCCACCGTTCATTGAACCCGTGTTCATGAACGTGTGTGCCGGGTCGTGATTGATGGCTTCTGTGAATAATGACCGAACGATGCAGAGATCATCTGCGCAGCGAGCGCCGAGTTCGGGCCAGATGGTGCCAATTTCTTGGCCTGAATTACCCCAGCGTTTGAAGGGGTGTTGGGGTGCAAAGCACTTGAGTTGCTGGCCCTGGAGTTGAGCGATCTGCTGTCCCTTGGTCACCGATTCTGGCATCGGTTGGCCAGCCATCGCGGCCAGTTTTGGCTTGTAATCGAACGTATCCAGATGGCTCATGCCGCCAGCCATGTATAACCAGATGATGCGTTTGGCCTTGGGCGTGTAATGAAGCGTTCGGAGGGCACCGGCGTTGGCAGCTGCGTTTGCTGCCTCGGTCGGTTGTAAAGCAGGAGTCTCGCCATGCGAACGACCCTGAAGCAGATTCGCCAGTGCCATGGCGCCGACGCTTACACCAGCACGATTCAAAAACGTTCGCCGAGCGATTTCAGGTGGCAAGTGCATGTTCAAGGGACCTAACGTGAACGGCTTAGTTGCGAGTAATGGTTTCGTGTAAATTCAGAATCGTTCGCGTGATACTCGTCCAGGCTGCCAGTTCAGCTTGGTCGAATCGCGCATCGGGCGTTTTTTCCCCGACAGTCAGCAATTTTCCGGCCGCATCGCGATCGCTCTGATACTGACTTCGATGGTTCTGCAGAAGCTGTGTCAGCAATTCTGCTTCCTCAATTTTCATCGAACGATTGAGTGTCGTTTGCATTACCCAATCCAGTCTCGCTGGATCCGTGTCCACGTTTTGAGCGAGTGCATGTTCCGCCAGAACTCGGGCCGCTTCGATGTAGGTGGGATCATTCAAGAGAACTAGAGCTTGCAACGGAGTGTTTGAACGCGGCCGATCGGCTGTACACTCCTCGCGCGAAGGCGCGTCGAATGCAAGCAGCGATGGGTGCAAGTACTGGCGTTGCCAATGGGTGTAAAGGCCACGCCGGTAAAGTTCATCACGCTTTCCGTTCGTCCATTCCCGCTGGGGGAAATTGAGATAAGCCCAGTAGCCCGGCGGTTGGTAGGGATTGACGCTTTTGCCGCCCACCTCATCGACTAATAAGCCGCTGACGGCCAGGGCATTGTCGCGCAGAATCTCAGCGTCCAGACGAAAACGAGCTTGACGAGCCAGGAGTCGATTGAAGGGATCGCGTTCTTGTAACTGCGCATCGGCGGCTGAGAGCTGTCGGTAGGTGCCCGACATGACCATCGTTTTCACCAGTTGCTTTACGTTCCAGCTCGAATCAACCAACTGCTGCGCCAGCCAATCGAGCAACTCCGGATGACTTGGCCACTGTCCTTGCGATCCTAAATCGTCCAGTCGTGCCGATAGTCCAGTGCCGAAGAAAAGTTTCCACAAGCGATTGGCGGTCACGCGAGCTGTTAACGGGTTCTGGGGACTGACAACCCAATCTGCCAGATCAAGGCGGTTGAGGCGACGCCCCAAGTCGGGCGAACCTCCTAAAACAGCTGGAAAGCCAGGCTCAACTACTTGGCCATTTTCGTCCATCCAATTGCCACGACTTAGAACACGAACCGTTCGCGGCGCGACACTCTTGGTAACCAATGTCGTGGTAATCGATTTGTTCAGGGAGTCGAGCTGAGCTTGGAGTTCAGCGAGCCGCTTTCGATCGGCGTCGAGCGCTGGCGCAACCGACCGATAGTGAGCCGCTAGCAGGCGAGCCTCATCGTCTTTGCGATCCGGGACTGGCTTTTTGACGATCGCTAACAGCTCGGCGGGTAAACCGCTTTGCACTGAGATGGGTTGTGGGGCGGTGGTCACTGAAATCCTAAAGTGTCCCAAGGTATGACGTGGGTTGTCGAGATTCTGATCCAGCCGCAAAATAAAGCGTTGACCAGCGCCTCCGAATCGTTCTTTCGTTTCGAAGATCGCCGAGTTTGACTTCCCAACTTGCTCCATCACTGCCCAGCCCCACGTTTTACCTTTTGCATCTTTGTCGATCGCGGCGGCCGCTGCCCACTTCTTGTAAGGGTTCTCTGCGGTAGCACCTGTTTGTTCGTAGGTCGCGGACGCATTTTGCAAGTCGATTGTTTTCTCGTCTGCAATCCGCGCATCGGCATCGGTCGCCGCGTCGGGCGAAGTGCTGACGCGAATTTCGCTGAGCACAAAGTTCCCATTGCCGGCTCGACCAGGACCTTTCTTCGGCAGAGTATCGTGAGGTAACGCTTCGATTCGAATTGCGGTAACACCGGCGGGGACTTGGTCAAACGTCAATGTGTAAGTGTCGGTGTCCGAGTGTTTGCCGCTGGCCAGGACAGCTCCGTCGGACTGGATATCCAGCGTTGCGCCAGCCTGCGAAACTGCGCTCATGGGCTTCAACGTTTCCCAGACGATCACCGAAGTCTCCCAAGCCAACTGCGCTTCGGCTAAAGCGTCAGTGGGTGTCTCCAATTGTTGACGCACGGTAGCAATCTGCGCTTCCAAGGCGCGTTGCTGCGCAGCTTGCTCGGTGGAAGGGACCGGAAGTTCGGATCCCCACTTTGAACCTGCATAGAGCCCCTGTTCCTCAATGTCGGCAAAGAACGCTTCCATTTGATAGAACTCTTGAGCTGAGAAGGGGTCATATTTGTGGTCGTGGCATTCGCAGCACCCTAGCGTTACGCCCAGCCAAGTTCCGCCGAGATTGCGCACTCGCTCGGCGATGTACTTGGCTAGATATTCCTTCGGTTGAACGCCCCCTTCGGCGCTCATCATCCCCAGCCGATTGTATCCGGATGCAATGAGTTGTTCCGTAGTGGGGTTGGGGAGAAGATCGCCCGCCAGTTGTTCGCGGGTAAACTGGTCGAACGGTTTGTTTCGATTGAACGATTCAATGACGTAGTCACGGTAAGGCGATACGCTCATCGGTTGATCGCCATGGTAGCCAACACTGTCTGCGTAGCGAACGAGGTCGAGCCACCACATCGCCATACGTTCGCCAAAATGAGGTGAAGCCAGCAAGTCGTCAACGAACTGTTCGTAAGCATCCGGGGAACCGTTCTGAACAAATTTTTGCACCTGAGCGGCAGTAGGAGGGAGGCCTAGCAGATCGAAACTCAGCCGCCGCGCGAGTGTTCGTCGGTCGGCGCGGGGGGAGGGCGAAACACCTTCGTCCTGCATGACTCGCCAAGCGAACGTGTCGACCTCGTTGACTGCAAAAGTACGAAATGAATCCGCAGTGTTTGCTACTGCTGCAGCGGGCGGGGCACTTTTGCTGAGCGGTTGGAAAGCCCAATGGCCTTGCCATTTCGCACCTTGTTCAATCCACTTTCGGAGCAACTCGCGCTGAGAATCGCTCAGCGGCTTAGCGAATTCTGGCGGCGGCATTACTTCATCTGCGTCTTTCGAAACAACTCGTCGCCATAACTCGCTCTGCTCGGCGTCGCCACGCATCACGGGGCCAGGTTCCGCTTCGGTCCCAAACAATCCGGACTCGTTATCAACACGCAGGTCGGCTTCGCGGTGCTTTGCATCCGGTCCGTGACAGGCGAAGCAGTGGTCCGATAAAATCGGCCGAATGTCACGGTTGAATTCGATCGCCCCTGTCGCTCTCTCGGGTTCGGCTGCGTGGGCGAACACCATGCATGAGTGCAACATGAGTAGGGACGCTAGGAATACGGATGAAACGAGTTGCCTTGGCGTTGAAGCGGCGATAAGACCGTGCATGGTAGGCTTTGGACTGGAGGGAGGAGTGGGCAGATGTGTTTCTTATTGTGTTCTAGCCGAGCCGCGTTTTCTACCCACCGCCCCCGATCTGTCGAAGTTCCATAGCGGCTTTTTTCAGAGACTTTTCAGTTCGCTTGTACGCAATTTGATGACAATCTGGGTAATTCAAGGCATCACGTCTATCTGGCTCGCTAGCTAGTTATTGATGCTGGGTCAATCAAGCTCAGAGCCGTCCGAACCCAAACGGTTAAGATCGTGTCCCGTGAGGTGGATTGATCGGTCGGGTTAGGTGTTGGCCCATGCGTTGAGTGATTTTATTTTTCTGCAGTTCCTGTCAAGGGTCCAATCGATGCCGGATGCGAGTGTTGAATCGAGACTGCAAGCAGCCGAAGGCGCACGGCTTGCTGAAGGCCCGTTGATTGTTGATCATGCACTGGCGGCTCGACTGGAGCAAACTGAAGCGGTAGCTAACTCACGATTCGTGGAAGCTCGGCAGCGCACGCAGTCGGCCTCTGAAGCGGCGTGGATAGAAGTCGCTGGGGCGCGAGCTATGTTTGATGGGGTTGACTCCCCTTGCACGCAATCCTTTGGGCTTGGAGTGCTGGGCGAGCCCACGCGGGATGACTTGATTACGCTTGAAACTTTCTTTCAAATTCGTGGTACCACTGTGAATCACGAAGTTGCGCCGCTGATTTCGCAGGACTTGATCGGTTTACTCGGCGAACGTGGCTATGTTCCGATTGAGTTCACCAACGTACTCTGTCGACGCATTGGTCATCGCTTCGCCATGCCGAAGTCGAGCAACTCGCAATTGACGGTTGCGCCTGCGGCGCGCTCCGAAACGGAGCTGTGGTCGCGCATTGCGGCACGCGGTTGGACCGAGACGCCCGAGTTGCAGCAGTTCATTCTCGAACTCGCGAGGAACTATGGGGAAACCGAAGGCTTCACGACATTCTTTGCTCATCTTGACGACAATCCCGTTGCTACAGGAGTGGTGGCAATCGCTGAGGGGGTGGCATTGCTTTCGGGGGCGAGCACAAGTCCGGAGGCGCGTAAGCGGGGAG
>JANPLP010000857.1:0-1261 GCA_031426595.1 Planctomycetia bacterium
GATCGAATCGCAGTTCGCAGGGGGCGACGTTTGAGCCACTTCGGCGGCTGTAGCCATCCAATCGCCAAAGTAAGCCACATGCGGGCTGGTCGTCTGAGCCTTAATTTTGCTGGGCCACCAAGCGATCATGGGAACGCGGATGCCGCCGTCAGTCAAGCTGCGTTTGATTCCACTCAACGGACCCGCGGGCTGGAATCTCGACAGGTTGTGGTTGCTTTCGTCGTGTGGCCCATTGTCGCTGGTAAAGATGACCAGTGTGTTCTCGGCGATTCCTTCTTCGCGCAGGGTCGCGAGCATTCGACCGACGTAGGCATCCATTCGCGAAATCATCGCTGCTTGGCCGCGATCAGATTCAGGCCAATCGCGATTCGCGTAAGGTCCAAGGTCAGGCACTTCCGCTCCGTTCTTGAGTTCGCGATTGCGTTCGTTATTCGCATGTGGAATCACCATGCTCCAGTACAAAAAGAACGGTTGCGACTTGTTGGTTTTGACAAAGCGAATCGCTTCGTCTGCAAACAGATCATCCGCGTAAATTTTTGCTTCGGTAGCAAAGCCTCCGCCGTTTTCGCCAACGGGTGTCACGACATTGGGGAGGTTCTCGCGCGACTCATTGCGCCACAAATAGTCAGGATAATGATTGTGAGCGTGCGTTTGATTTAGAAAGCCAAAGAACTCGTC
The DNA here is from genome assembly GCA_031426595.1 of Planctomycetia bacterium. GTDB lineage: Bacteria > Planctomycetota > Planctomycetia > Pirellulales > Pirellulaceae > Aureliella. The sequence continues at coordinate 679 of JANPLP010000857.1, forward strand.
GAAACCCTGTTTGCGAGGCAAGCCAGATTCTGCATCGCCCACGTCCCCTAAACCCCATTTGCCGACCAGTTTCGTACGGTAGCCCGCTTGCTGCAGGACTTTCGCGACCGTCACATCTTCAGCGCGAATCGCTTGAGCCACTGGGTTTTTCTTACCCGCATTCCCTCGAACGCGGGTGTGACCGTGGTGTTGCCCGGTCATCAGCACACTGCGTGAGGGTGCACAAACGGTTGCACCGGAGTAGAACTGCGTGAACCGCATTCCCTCGGCCGCCATTTGATCGAGGCTGGGTGTCGTGATGACTTGCTGTCCATAGCAACCTAGATCGCCGTAACCGAGATCGTCAGCCATGATCCAGATCACATTGGGTTTTGCGGGAGCTGAAGTCGCAGCGTTAGTATCCGCCGCGTTGGCGATGGGCGACAGCAGGCGGGTCAGCATTAGCAGGGTTGCTAAACACAAGGCAAATCTCGGTAGGTATGGCGGGGAGGATTGCGAGCGTGGCGGCGATAGCTTCATGATTGTTCCGGTAGAAGGAGAGATACTCGGACGTCCGGCCTAGTGCTTTGTCCAGCTTTGATTC
>JANPLP010000858.1:0-3707 GCA_031426595.1 Planctomycetia bacterium
TGTTTTCGAGCGGGCACGCAACGACTTGATGCGACAAGGAGTCGACGAAAAAAACTTCCCTCCAAAGCTGGTTGGATTTAACGCAGAGCAGTTTGGCTGCGAACGGGTCGCTCGCAAAGGACTCGAACGAATACGCTGGGAACTCGACCGCTATGAGCCCTTTGCCTTGGCGGTTTACAACGGGCGAACTCCACAACTTAAATCCGTCAACGCACCGACACGCATTCCCGCGAAACGCGTCGAGGAGGGTGTGCTTGAGGAACCCTGTGTGCTCATCGGTGGCGATCCTTTTTCACGCGGAGATCCAGTAACGCCGGGTTGGCTGACTGCTCTCGATAATACGCTCGAAAATACAATACTTGCAGAGCGTATTCCGGAGGCCATCGATGGTAGACGGTTGGCATTCGCGCGTTGGGTTGCCAGTGCTGAAAATCCGCTCACGACACGAGCCTACGTGAACCGAATCTGGCTTTGGCATTTTGGCCACGCGATCGCCGGAAATCCAAATAACTTCGGTAGCTCTGGGAAGAAACCTACGCATCCCGAACTGCTCGATTGGCTCGCGTGGAAACTGGTGGAGTGCAACTGGTCCAGCAAGGCGTTGCATAGAATCATCATGTTGTCTGAAACGTATCGTCGCAGCTCGCATCATCCGGACTCTAAGCTATTGGCGGAGAAAGACCCTGAGCGGACCAGTTACGCCGTTTTCGCGCCACGGCGACTGTCAGCGGAAGAATTGCGGGATGCGATGTTGTTGGCGAGTGGCGAACTAAACCTGACAGTGGGTGGTATACCCAATCGCCCCGAGATCAACTTTGAAGTTGCGATGCAACCGCGACAAGTGATGGGGACATTCGCAGCGGCTTGGGTTCCAAACCCGTTGCCACAACAGCGTCATCGGCGATCGCTCTATGCATTAAAGCTGCGAGGGTTGACGGATCCGATGTTCGAAGTCTTTAATGCTCCCGCCCCCGATTTTTCCTGCGAACGTCGCGATGCTTCCACTGTCAGTCCGCAAGTTTTCAACTTGTTGAACAGCCAAAACTCTCATGCACGCGCACTCGCATTGGCCCATCGTGCAGCACGCCAGACTTCGTCGTTGCGCGAGTCGCTAAAAAAGTGTTTCGATTGGACACTGCTGCGGCCGCCCAGCGAAGCGGAGCTTGAACGGTGTGAGCATTACTATCAACTAGCCTTGCAGCAACTATCGAGCGAAGTCATTCCAACTGCAGCAGTCCCAACCGAAGTCATCCGCGAGGCCATCGAAGAGAACACTGGCGAACGTTTTGTATTTACTGAAAAGCTTTACGCTTACGAAGATTTCGTCCCTGATCTGCTCGCCCATGATGTTCCTCTCTCCACGCGTGCACTGGCCGATGTCTGCCTTGTGCTAGTGAACAGCAACGAGTTCCTTTATCTGTACTGACGGCATCATCATGCGACCCCCACGTAATACTGCAACCCTTCAGCTTTCGCGACGTTCCGTACTGTATGGACTCGGTGCCTCGCTGGGGAGTATTGCATTCACATCCATGTTGGCTGCTCAATCGCAGCCAGAAAAACCGCTTGCACCCAAAGCGGCTCACTTGCCGAGCAAGGCCAAGAGCGTCATCTTCCTGATGATGGAAGGAGGGCCATCGCATATTGATACGTTCGATCCAAAGCCCGCACTTGCGAAAGTGCATTTGCAGGAATTCACTCGTCAAGGCAAACAGAAATCGGCAATGGAAAGCGGTAAACGCTACTATGTAAAAAGCCCATTTCGGTTTATCAAGGCGGGCGAGTCCAGAGCGGATATGGCTGAGAATTGGACGGAGTTGGCAAAAGTTGCTGACGAGCTTTGTTTCTTTCGGGGATGCACGGTCGACAGCGTCAATCATCCAACAGCCATGTACCAGATGAACTGCGGCAATCGATTTGGTGGGGATCCAGCAATCGGCGCCTGGGCGACTTATGGTCTCGGGAGCGAGAATGAAAATTTACCGGGCTTCGTCGTGTTGCCAGAAGTGAGTTATCCGCAAGGAGGCGCGGCGAACTGGAGTAATGGTTACTTACCACCCAGTTTTCAAGGCACACCGCTTAGAGCGAAGGGTTCGCCGATTCTCGATCTGATGCCACCGCGAGGCTTTAGTTTAGATCGGCAGAGGAAGAGCTTAGATCTGTTGAGTGAATTGAATCATCAGCATGCTGCAGAGCATCCCGAGCACGAAGAGCTGCGCGCAAGGATGGAAAACTACGAACTCGCTTTTCGCATGCAGATGCAAGTTCCCGAGGTGCTTGATCTTGCCAGTGAGGATGCTCAGACTCAAACCATGTACGGCATTGACGACCCTGCGACGGGCAGTTTCGGACGCAAGTGCTTGTTAGCGCGGAAGCTCATCGAAAAAGGTGTTCGGTTCGTCCAGTTGTATAACGGTTCGTGGGATAGTCATGATTACATCGAGCGAGCTCACAGCAATCTGGTGCGTGGTGTCGATAAGCCGATCGCTGCGCTGATTCAGGATCTGAAACGCCGTGGATTGCTCGAGTCGACGTTGGTCGTGTGGTGCGGCGAGTTCGGAAGGACACCGGACAACGGTGTTCGAGGTGGGGTCGCCTATGGTCGAGATCACAATCCCAACGCGATGACCATTTGGCTGGCGGGTGGTGGTTGCAACGCAGGTCACACCATCGGCGCCACAGACGAGCTTGGCATGCAGGCGATTGAAGAGGTGCGTCCCGTGCGAGATTTCCATGTGACCTTACTCCGATTACTAGGGCTGGACGACAATCGCCTCACCTACTATCACGCCGGTCGCTTCAAGCAGTTAAGTCAGTTCGGTGGCAAAGTGATTGAGCCGCTGATCGCCTAAGCAACTAGGCGTGGTCAATACACGCTCATGACTGAACCAAGAGCAACTCTTCGAACGTTGCTTTCAATAGGGAAACTCAGGACGCTGTAAAAGAAATCGCGGTCGAAGCAAGTCGCAGAAAACTAACAAAAGTCCAAACACGCGAATTGATTGTCATTGAGCTGCAACACCAAGCTGAACGATGGATCGAAAAACAGTGGCCAAGACATCTAGCAAAACATAGCGTTTTTAACTGATTTGAAACCATGACACGTGAAGACAGTTGCGGAGCAACGGCAGGCTAGAGCCTGGGACGCAGGTCCCAGGTTGTGATGCGAAAGAGATCATGAGTCGCGGAGCGACGGTAGGTGTTAATTTCTGCGCGCGGGCTATGCGACGATCTCTTCGTCGAAAACGTAGCGCTCGTCAAACTCAATCGCGTGACGACGCAGTATGGCGAGATATTCGTCGCGAAACGTTTGGCGACTGGGGTGATTCCGCTGCGTCTGAATGTATCGCTTGACTCTGTCTCTCTGCGATTGGCTAACTGAAAATGCTCCGTATCCTCGCTGCCATTCAAACAACCAATTGAACCAATTGGTGCCACCCAACTACCGCACTTCGTCAGCGGTTCGGTTACTGACTGCTGCGCGCAGAATTGGGTGGCACCCACTGCTTCCCGCACCGACTGATTCCCATTGGCGTGTGCGGTTGATGTACTAGTCGCTACAACCCATTCGTGGGTGGCACCAACTGTTCTTCCACACTAGTAGACATCTGTGAAAAGGACTCTAAACCGAATGGCACGGGTTTAAGTCGTAAAGCATTTAGGCGGCTCGCTTTCGGGCATGCGAGCGAGGTTCGTTCAGTAGCTTA